>JBFIXY010000018.1:0-13684 GCA_041605655.1 Planococcus sp. (in: firmicutes)
AGCGGTCCATTTCCCCAATAACACGGGTATTCGCTGGCACCGATTGGTCTATGATGACAACATTTTCCTGCGATGCAGATCGCAGCGAAATATCGTGGGCAGGAAAACGGTCGCTCATCCAATGCCAACGATCGCTCGTGCGCACCAATACACCTTGCTCTTGCAAATATTCGAGCAATTCCTGAACATCGAATTCTCCGTATTGATCGTCCGTTGAAAACGGCAATTCAAAAGAAGCACATTTTAAATGGTCCATTAAGATGATGATGTTTTCCGGATGAATGCGAGCTTCTTCAGGCGATTGATCCAATAAATATTCCGGATGGTTGATGATGTATTGATCGAGCGCTGTCGATTGAGCCACGTAAACGACCAAGGATTCATCCTGTCTTCTGCCAGCACGCCCTGCCTGCTGCCAAGCGCTCGCTATATTGCCGGGATATCCGGTCATGATGCAAGCTTGGAGTTGGCCGATGTCCACGCCAAGTTCAAGGGCATTAGTTGAAACGACACATTGAATCGATCCGTCGCGCAAGCCTTTTTCAATCGCACGCCGTTCGGTTGGCAAATAGCCGCCTCGGTATCCTTTAATCGACTCGTCCTGCAATTTCGTCTTCGTGATGGCTTTTAAATACGTAACAAGCATTTCCACCCGCACACGGCTTTTGGCGAACACGATGGTCTGTATGCCTTGCTTGATCAAATGCGTTGCAAGGTCTCGTACTTCTAAGACTGCGCTTCTGCGAACGCCGAATGTCGGATGGACGATCGGCGGATTGTAAAAGACGATGTGTTTTTTACCAGACGGCGCCCCGTTTTGATCGATCAACATATGCGCTTCATTGGTTAGGTTTTCTGCAAGTTCTTTCGGATTGGCAATTGTTGCAGAAGTGCAGATAAACACCGGGTTGCTGCCGTAAAATTCACAGATGCGCTTCAAGCGGCGAATCACATGCGCCACGTGGGTACCGAATACGCCTTTATACGTATGAAGTTCATCAATCACGATGTAATGGAGATTTTCAAACAACGATACCCATTTTGTATGATGCGGCAAAATGGCGGAATGCAGCATATCCGGATTGGTCATGACAATTTGCCCCGCTTTTCTCACCTTTGTGCGAATCGCAGGAGAGGTGTCGCCATCGTATGTGTAAGACAAAATGTCTTTTTCCGTTTTTTCGATTAAATCGTGAAGATCGCTTTTTTGATCCTGCGCCAATGCTTTTGTCGGAAACAAATACAAAGCACGGGCTCCCGGATCATTGAGGATTTTATGCAATACCGGCAAGTGGTAGCAATATGATTTACCGGAAGCAGTTGGCGTCACGGCTGTAAACGACTTGCCGTCCACCGCTAGATCGAACGCCTCGCGTTGATGCGTATACAGCTGTTCGATCCCTTTTTTGCGTAGAGCCGCCTTTAAATTTTCATGCATGTCAGTTGGGAAATCTGCGTATGCAGCGGGCTTTTCCGGTTTCGTATGCCAATGCTCAATCCGTTCCATCATGTCAGGCTCGGTTTTCCATTCTGCCAGCAATTCAGGAAGCTTCTTTTTTCTGATCATTTGCCTTCGCTCTTTTCGTCTATCGCCAGCATTAGCGTTTGCAATGTATATTGTGCCGCTTGAATGGTCTGGACAAAACGTTTTTTACTCGTCTCTTTATAGAAACTTTGCACAAATACTTGAGCCATGCCTTCAGCTGCTGTATCGATAGTAGGTTTATGTGCATATTTCGGTCGTTCTTGCTGAATATAAAGCAACGATTCCCGTTGCCATTCATTTATCTTTTCGTGCCAATAATCCGCGTACGGCTTTACATCTTCATAAAAATCAGGAACCGCATCTTTTTCTCGCATATCGAAAAAGCGATCCAAGCATTTTCCACACTCATCAAATAAGGCGGAAGAGAGTTCTTTAACAGTCATTTTCGCGTCCCTCCATTGCCTATAGTTTATCATAGAAGCAAAAGCTTCACTAACTTATCGAACAAGCATTCTTTTCATTTGGTTTCAGTGAGTGAATCCGCTATTATAAGGCTAGCCTGTTTGAAACCTTTCATACCGGCCGACGTCTTAGTCCGTGTGATATGATAACATAAGCGAGGTGTATCACTATGGCAATAAATTATCCAAACGGCAAGAAATTTACGCCATCTAAAGAACAACCGGTGAAAAAGAAGAAAAAGGATTTCTCTTTCAGTAATCGGGGTAAAACTTTAGAGGATGAGTTAAATGAAACCAATGATTACTATTTGCAATTAGGACTTGCCGTTATTCATAAAAAGCCGGTGCCTGTCCAAATTGTAAAAGTTGAGTATCCGTCCAGAAGTGCAGCAGTTATCCGAGAAGCCTATTTCCGTGCTCCTTCCACTACGGATTACAATGGTGTCTGGAATGGACGCTACGTCGATTTTGAAGCGAAAGAAACGGAGAACAAGACTTCCTTTCCGCTGAAGAACATCCACGAACACCAAATTCACCATATGTCCCAAGTCGTGAAACACAACGGACTGGCGTTTTTGATCATTCGATTTTCAGCGCTGCAACGTTATTTCATCATCCGTTTTGAAGCGCTGCAAGTTTTTTGGGACCGCATGTTCACCGGCGGCCGAAAATCCATCGCACTTCAAGAAATCGAAGACATTGCAATTGAAATCATGCCTGGAGCTTTTCCACGCATTGACTACCTGCCTGTCCTCAAGCAATTCAACGAAACATAAACGAAAGTGAGGAACCGATTGTGAGCGAAAAACCAGTTTCGCGCGAACAGCGCAGAAAAGCAATCGAACAACAGAAAAAGAACAAAACGAAAAAAGGCAAGAAACCTTCCCGAGGAGGCTGGATAAAACGAATTATCCTAGCAACATTCATGATTGGACTGATCGGCCTCGTCTTCGGTCTTGGCCTCTTCGCCTATTATGCAAGCAGCGCCCCGGAAATTGATGAAGAACTATTACGCGATCCGATCAGTCCGACAATCTTAGCAGCTGACGGGAAAACAGAAATACCCTATATGACGGCTGAGAATCGCGAATACATCGAATATGAAGATATTCCTAAAACAATGGAAGAAGCCATTCTGGCAACAGAAGACAATCGCTTCTATGATCATTCCGGTATTGATGTCATTCGACTTGGCGGTGCAGTAATTGCCAATATCACTGGCGGATTCGGATCTCAAGGAGCCAGTACGATAACTCAACAAGTTATCAAGAACTCATTCCTTTCCAATGACAAAACCTTAAAGCGTAAAGCACAAGAAGCCTACCTTGCTTACAAGCTTGAGAAGGAATATGAAAAAGAAGAAATTTTTGAAATGTATTTCAATAAAATTTTGATGTCTGGCAGCATTTATGGATTCGGCACTGCGTCGCAGCATTTTTATGGCAAACCATTAGATGAATTGGAATTGCATGAAACAGCACTTCTTGCAGGTATGCCGCAAAGTCCAAATGGCTATAACCCTTTCAATAACCCTGAACGCGCAGAGACGCGCAGAAACGTCGTATTGAAATTGATGGAACAACACGGCAAGATTACGACAGAAGAAAAAGAAGCAGCTCAGGCAGCTTCAGCAACAGATTCACTATTGCCTGAAGATCAACGCAAAAAAACAGTAGCAACTGAAGAATACACAGCATTTATGGAAATGATGGAAAAAGAATTGGAAACTCTCGATGGCGAATACGCTATGGACGAGGGGTTAACCATTCACACCACATTAGAGCCAGCTGCTCAAAAAGCAGTCAACGAAGCGATGTCTTCAAATCTATTCTTTGATGAAGATGTAGAATCCGCTATGACAGTTGTTGATACGAAAACCGGCGGCATACGTGCTGTCGGCGCTGGCCGCGATTACGGCGGCGATGTCCGGATCAACCGCGCGACTGCTAAAGACCGAGTGATCGGTTCTACGATCAAACCATTGATCGATTATGGCCCAGCAATTGAATACCTTGACTGGTCTACTGGTCAAACAGTAGAAGATGAACCGATGTCGTATGAAAGTGGTCAAGAAATCCGCAATGTGGACGGCGAATTTTTAGGAACGATGTCGATCAGAGAAGCGCTATACCGCTCACGCAACATTCCTGCCGTAAAAACACTAAAGGAAGTTGGGACAGATAACGCTTCAGACTTTACAAAGCAATTAGGGCTGGATATTGAAAATGTCTATGAATCCACCGCTTTGGGGTCAGACAATATTTCCACGGTTGAAATGGCGGGTGCGTTTGCAGCATTCGGCAATAATGGTACATTCACTAAACCCCATACCATCACTAAAATCGTTTTCCGTGATGGCTCGACTGAACAAATCGTCAAACCGGAACCGGTTCAAGCGATGAAGGACAGTACAGCTTACATGGTTACAGATATGCTGCGGGACGTTGTCGATACCGGCATTAAAGGTTCGACTGGTAAAGAAGCAGCGATCAGCGGCTTGGACTTGGCCGGTAAAACCGGTACGTCCAACTATACAGAAGAAGAGTTAACTGACTATAATCTAGACGCCTCTTCCGCTCCAGACATTTGGTTTGCGGGTTATACACCGGAATATTCCATCTCGGTATGGAGCGGCTACCCGACACGCGCTGTCGGCATTGACACCGATTCCAATGAGCGGTTATTGGCACAACGTTTGTTCAAAAACGTGATGGCCCAAATCTCCTCAAATGATAGCGGGACATTCAAAAAGCCTGATTCGGTTGTTGAACTAGAAGTTGAAAAAGGTACGACTCCTCTTCAACTGGCAAGTCCATATACACCTTCCGAATTACGAAGTGTTGAATTATTTGCAAAAGGCACTGAGCCGAACCAAGTTTCAGAACGCTATATTCAAGAAGACTTGGATGCCCCTTCAAACTTAAGAGCTAAAGTTGATGGAAACAGCGTTGACTTGTCTTGGAAGTATGACAATGTTGATAATGTCGCATTTGAAGTTTCTTTAGAAGTTGATGGATCAAGTTCAGTATTAACTACGACTGGTGACAAAGGCTTTACGTTCAACGGCCTTGAAGAAGGCATAACTTATACCTTCCGAGTTACAGCAATCAATGACGATCAACGAAGCGATCCTGCGTCTGTATCGGTTGAAATTGCAGCTCAGCCTGAAGAACCAGAGGAAGAGCCTGAAGAAGAACCGGAAGAGCCGGCTGAAGAAGAAACTCCTACAGAGGAAGAGCCTGAAGAAGAGCCTGCTGAGGAAGAAGCACCGACCGAAGAAGAACCAGCTGATGATGGAGATGAAGCTCCACCGGAAGATGGTGACGACAGCGAAGCAAATCCTGCTTCTGCGGAACCTAAACCTTCTGATGAAGATAAAAAAGCTGAAAAAAGCAACACGGACACAAGTAAAAGCGAGAGCGATAAAGAAGAGTAATCGAACGACTGCTCGACTTGTTACCGTCAATAAAAATACCCCGGAAGCCTCAATGGCTTCCGGGGTATTTTTTCAATTTCCTTTATTCAACTGCTTCCTTTATTCAACTGCACGCGCTTTGAAGCAATCGATTTTTTCAGTTCCACAAACAGTTCATCCAACTGACGAAATGCAGCGTATTTCGATGCATGCGACATGATAAAGTCCAGTCTGTCCTGACCATTCAAAATTTTCACTTCTCCCCCGCATTCTGCGAGAAGCGCTGTGAAGAGCTGAGTTCCTTGCGCCATTAGACTAGCAGTTTTTGTACTGCGCAGCTTATGGGCCTCTTGCAATTCCTCTTTCAGTGCCTGCCAGTTGGCGAAATAAGGCTCGATCAAGTTAATCGGTAACTTTTGTGACTGTTTCACGTTTGATCAGTCCTTTTTTATCTCGCTTCTGGCCTTCCCTGCACCGGTCGAACAACGGACAAATATGACATCCCGGATTCTGGGATTTACAATGATAGCGGCCAAAAAAGATAATTTGATGATGCGTTTTCGACCAATCTTCAGCAGGCGTTTTTTTCATGATCGTTTCTTCTACTTGTAGCGGGTTATCTTTCCAGCGGTTCAATCCCAGCCGTTTGGCAACTCGTTCTACATGGGTGTCTACGGCTAGGGCCGGAATTCCGAATGCAACCGATACGACAACGTTTGCTGTTTTTCTGCCAACGCCCGGCAATGTGGTCAACAAATCCCGATCAGCCGGAACTGTGCTGTCATAATCATCAATCAAGATCCGGCTCAGCGCTTGAATGTTCTTCGCTTTATTCCGAAACAATCCGATTGACCGGATATCATCTTGAAGCTCTTCTAAGGGAACCGCTATATAATCTTCAGGAGTGGAATACTTCTGAAAAAGCGTCGCTGTGACTTTATTGACTAATTTATCCGTACATTGTGCGGATAATAAAGTTGCAATCAGCAAATCGAACGGATTTCTGTGAATCAACTCGCAATGAGCATCCGGAAACATTTCGTCCATTTCCTCTAAACAAGCAAGCCATTCCTTTTTCGACATCATAAGATCACCTTCTAATTCCGGTCCTCCAACCAATTGTAAAACTGGACTTTTTTCGTATTTGAAGCTGCAGGCTGAAGTTGGATATTTTTTTCCCTGAACGAGCTGGCATGTTTTGTGACTTCGTTGCTCGTCTTAATATTTTTCTTTTTCCATTCGAACAATATGCGGTCTACATAACGCAGGCTGATCTTTTGGGAAATCACCGCTTCTTTTAAAGCCATGCGTATAATCGCCGGGGTGTGCCCGTCTTGATCCATCCACATCGAAATCGTTTCAATCTCCATTGGCGATAAGAACCTGCCGAATTCTTGTTCGAAAAGCTGAAAAATTTCTCCTTCAAGCTCTTTCTGTGAAGATTCCTGCTCTACAACACGCTCTTTATACACACAATCGAGTAAACGGTCCCACAGTGGCACTAATGAGATACGTTCCCTTAGCACATCTTCCCCTGGCTCTTGTTCAATAGCTAAAAATCCCTGTTGCATCAGCTTTTGAAGCATCGTTGTCACATTCGTTTGTGTGGCCATCATGCGTGCACCGATTTCGTCAGGAGTCGGAAACGTGTTGCCGGCCTGCTGATAGGCATGAATATGCACAATGAGCATCGCTTCTTCATCGGTTATCTTCAACTCTTTATAAAACTGAAAAAAGAGCTGGGAAATGTTAACATTCCCCTGCTCGATCCAGGTGTGCAATCGATTCGGCTGTTTCATATCCCAACCACCTTTCTATTCTTTACTCTATTGTTGCTATTCTAAATACATAATAAAGTTATTTTTTTAGAAATAGAGAAATTCATTTAGCTTACCCAATTTTAAAATTTATTATGGGTACAAACGGTTCAATAAACGTGGGAATGGAATCGATTCACGAACGTGCTCTACTCCACTGAGCCAAGCAACTGTACGCTCCAGTCCTAATCCAAAGCCTGAATGCGGCACTGCGCCGTATTTGCTAAGGTCCAAATACCATGCATAGGCTTTTTCATCCAAGCCATGTTCAGCGATGCGCTGTTTCATCAATTCGTAATCGTAAATCCGTTCAGATCCGCCGATGATTTCTCCGTAGCCTTCAGGCGCGATCAAGTCTGCACAAAGTACAACATCATCGCGGTCCGGATGCGGTTGCATATAGAAAGGCTTGATGCCAATCGGGTAGTTTGTGATGAATACCGGCATCTCATGGTTTTCAGCGATTGCTGTTTCATGCGGTGAACCGAAATCATCTCCCCATTTAATATCGTCAAAACCGTTGTCGTTCAACCATGTAATGGCATCATCGTAAGAAATACGCGGGAATGGCGCATTTATTTTTTCAAGTTTCGAAGTGTCGCGTCCTAGACGTTCCAATTCCAATTGGCAATTTTTTAATACCGATTGAACAAGGTGCGCTACAAATTGCTCCTGAACTTCCAAGCTTTCAGCATGTTCGACAAAAGCCATTTCAGGTTCGATCATCCAAAATTCAATCAGGTGACGGCGTGTTTTGGATTTTTCAGCCCGGAATGTCGGTCCGAAAGAGAAAACTTTTCCAAGTGCCATTGCCGCAGCTTCCATATACAATTGACCTGATTGAGACAAATAAGCATCTTCATCAAAATACTTTGTCGCGAACAATTCTGAAGTTCCTTCAGGAGCAGACCCCGTTAAAATCGGTGGATCTACTTTGACAAATCCATTATCATTGAAAAATTCATAAGTTGCACGAATAATTTCGTTGCGGATTTTCATCACTGCATGTTGTTTGCGCGAACGAAGCCATAAATGACGGTTGTCCATCAGGAATTCTGTTCCGTGCTCTTTCGGTGTAATCGGGAAGTCTACTGCTTCATTGATCACTTCGATTCCACTAACAGCTAACTCGTAGCCGAATGTAGAACGTGAATCTTCTTTAACTTCACCCGTCACATAAAGCGACGTTTCTTGTGTTAACGATTTTGCAGCAGCGAAAAGTTCATCGCCCACTTCAGCTTTTACAACGACAGCTTGTACGAAGCCAGAACCGTCGCGCAATTGCAAGAATGCAATTTTTCCGCTTGAGCGTTTATTGGATACCCAAGCGCCTAATTTAATTGTTTGTCCATTGTATTTTGCCATTTCAGCAATTGTAATCTTTTTCATCATAGCCTCCAGAAATTATATTGCGTTTAGTCTTGCCATTTAGATGTAACAAAATGATGGATGCGTTCCACTGCTTCCGTCAGAGCTTCAAGAGAAGTTGCGTAAGACAGACGAATCGTCGATGGTGCGCCGAACCCTGAACCTGGGATGACTGCAACATTCGCTTCTGTCAACAACCCTTCGACAAAGTCATCCACTGATGAATAGCCGGTTTTCTTCGCCGCTTCTCCTACATCCGGCAGCAAATAAAATGCGCCTTGCGGTCGGATGACAGTGAATCCAGGAATTGCCTGGATTTTCGGAAAGACAGTTTCAAGACGGCTTTCAAAAGCCTGCCTCATTTCTTCGACAGCGTCTTGTGGTCCATTATACGCTTCAATCGCCGCATATTGGGAAGTGGTTACCGGATTCGATGTTGAATGGCTTGCCAAATCCGTCATCGCTTTGATCAGCGACGCCTCACCAGCCGCATAGCCGATTCTCCACCCCGTCATTGAGTGTGATTTGGAAACGCCGTTTATAATGATCGTGCGATTTTTCGCATCTTCCGAAAGCTCTGCAATTGATGTATGAACGGTATCACCATAAATCAATTTTTCATAAATTTCATCTGAGACGATTAAAATATCCGATTCGAGGCACACTTCAGCAAGAGCTTGGAGCTCTTCTTTCGTATAAATCATACCCGTCGGATTGCTCGGCGAATTGATGATGACCGCTTTCGTACGATCGGTAATCGCCTCTTTCAATTGCTGTGGCGTTATTTTATATTGCTGACTGGCAGTCGCTTCGATGTATACCGGAACACCTTCAGCCAACTTCACTTGTTCAGGATAGCTCACCCAATAAGGAATTGGAATGATCACTTCGTCGCCTTCGTTTAGCAGGACTTGGAACAACGTATACAAAACGTGTTTTGCACCGATTCCGACCATGACTTCACTCGGCTTATACGATAATTTCTGATCACGCTGCAATTTATCGATGATTGCTTGTTTTAAAGCCGGCAGTCCACCTGCAGGCGTATATTTCGTATGGCCCTCTTTCATTGAACGATAAGCCGCTTCAATAATGTTTTCAGGCGTATTATAATCCGGTTCACCAGCACCAAGGCCGATGATGTTTACGCCTTTCGCTTTTAGCTCATTTGCTTTTGCAGTAATTGCCAAGGTAGTCGATGGTGTTAAAGTTTGCACGCGCTCTGCTAATTTAATCAAATTCTCCAACCCTTTCACATGTTCAGGATTTCTTTCCATTTCGTGCCATCATCCGCTAGAACGTAAATATAATTGAGCTTTCCATCGTCATTGATAAATACGACTTCCCAAACGGGTCCATCTTTTTCCAAGCCTAGTTTCGTATGAAGGACTTCTTTCACTGCCATTCCTTCAAAAGCGACCCCACGGGCTTGTTTTGCATCAATGGCATTTTCCATCACCAATTCACGGGTTTCCCCTTCACTTACAGGGACAAACACCGCCTTCAAGTTGCCTTCAGCATCTGTTCCAATTACCGTGACAGCTGTTTGCGAACTTGTATAAACGTACGCTTGCTTGACTTCCGTCAATAAATTGTCGCTTTTCACGCGATCAATTGCCTGTTGCTCCACTTCTGTGAAAGGCTTATTGCCAGCCACTAAAACGATAATCATCAATGCAACCGCCAGAAACGACAGAAACCCGACTATAAATATAACCCATTGTTTCATTTTCTCACCTATGTCTTATAAATTGTAAAAACCGCTTTTTCTGGATCTTCCTTGTCCAGCGCCAATCCGAACATCAAATTATTATGTTTCAACGTTCGGTTTAATGCATCGACGACTTTGTACAAATCGGCTTGATAATTGACTGTCACAGTCGACAGTATTTCGATTTTCGATTCCATTAGAGCGATCTTCCCTTCTGTATATGCGGTTTCACTTGATATCATTGCTTATTATACCAATGTTCAATATCCGTTACCATCTTTTCCAATGACACTTTTGAGACCTTGACACGCGGCAGCGCATTCAGGAATTCGATGCCATAGGACTTTGTTTCAATGCGCCGGTCCAGAACGATGAACAAGCCTTGATCTTCTTTCGAGCGAATCAGGCGACCGAATCCTTGACGCAACCGAAGCACCGCTTCAGGCAACGCGTAGTACATGAAAGGATTGATGCCTTCTTTCGTTATCGCTTCCGATTTAGCTTTGAAAATCGGTTCATCCGGAGACGTAAACGGCAAACGTACGACTATGACAGCGCGTAAGGCGTCGCCTGGTACATCAACGCCTTCCCAGAAGCTGTTTGTGCCAAAGAGCACCGATTTCTGGAAACGTTGAAACGACTTCAAGAGCTTCATCCGACTGCCTGAAGTCATTCCTTGTGCAAATAACATATAGCCTTCAAGAAGTCCGGTATCTTGTATGAGGTCCACTGTCTTGCGCAGCATGTCTTGCGATGTGAATAACACGAAGCAGCGGCCTTCAGTTACGAGCACCGTCTGTATGACGGCGTCTGCCACTGCTTCAATGTATTCAGTTTGTGACACTTGCTGGATTTCTGGCATATCGTCGACAATGAAAACCCGTGCGCCTTGGTAAAATTCTTCAGGCGGTTTGAATTTGGTGATTGGTACAGCATTCGGTATGCCTAGCTGATTGACGATAAAACGTTCATTAGAAGGCACACTCATTGTGCCCGACAGCCAAATGAGTGATTTTTTACCACGCACCGGTTCCACCACTCGCTGTACAATCGATGTTACTTCGAATGGCCGTTTATAAAATGATAGACTTGTGGGCAAACTTCTTAAATCTGCTTCTAGCCAGCTCACTTCATCTTCCAATGGAAAAACGAAAATTTCTCCAAATTCTACAGCTTTGACCATTAATTCCTCAGTCCAATAACGCCAATCCGAAATGATTAATTTGTCTTGGACAGATGTTTCCGTCAGTCGTTCTGCTTTTTGCAAAATGAGTTGCGAAAGATCGATCCAGTCGTTGAGAAACCCAAGCAGTTCCATGAACCGCTGTTTATCAAAATCCAACTCGCTTAATAGTGTCGAACATTTCTTATGTCGACTGCCTTGGAATTTCGTATAAAATGCTGCGCCCAATAAAGTTGTCGTTTCATCAAACAATGCGGTAAATTTCAAAAACAGCGACTCCAGCTTAAGCAATTCCGTCACTTTTGCAAATCCGTTCGATTCGGCCGATTGGTATAGTCGATAAAATAATTGCTGATCTTCAAAAGTGCCTAATTGACCAAAAATATATTTCCATTGCGTATAAACGAACGTTTTTTCATGCTGTGAAATCGCCGCTTGAACAACTTGGTGCGCCTCATCCCAAATATAGGCCCCGACATTCGCCAATATGCTTTGATGCGGCATACGCTGATTCAGCAAAAACGAATGGTTTGTCACAATGATTTGAGCATTTTTGGACTTTTCGAGTGCGTATTCGTAAAAATCGTAGCGTCTCTCATCGCGCGACAATCTTCTTAAATGCGAGCGCCGAATTTTATCAAGAACAATTTGTCCGCCGCTTGATGCATTTAGCTCGTTAATATCTCCGGTTTCAGTCAAATTCAACCAGATTAACACTTGCATTATGGTAAATGATTCGTCGTATGATTCATCCTGTCCATGCACCAACTCAACAAATCTTGGCAAATCGATATAATGTGCAAGTCCTTTTATTAACGAAATCTTAACCGGAGAACCGACCAAACGGCTAACGATTTCGCCTTCTTTTTGTACGAGTTGGTCCTGGAGGTGGGTTGTATACGTACTGACAAGCACTTGTTCGCCCGTTTCAATCGCATAATTGACAGCCGGCAATAAATAGCCGATGGTTTTTCCCATTCCCGTGGATGCTTCAATCACAAGCTCCGCTTTTTCATTCAGGGCTTTCTCGATAGAAGCCATCATATCAAATTGACTCTGACGTTTTTCGAATTTCGGAAAAACACTTTCAAGCGATTCTTCCCACTTGTGGACTGGTTCATAAAACTGCTCGACTTCATCTGTCGCGCCTCTGTATTTGATCGGGATGCCTTGAAAATATTCACATTGCACCGGTTGTTCCCCACGCTTTTTCTGCGTCAACTCGAAAAACAATCGAGAAAGATCCGATTTCAATTGAAACGATCGCTTATGAAGCAATGCCAATGTGTCATAAGGCAATAAACTGAAATCTTCTTTCGCCTTTAAGAACAAATGGGCAGTAGCGATCGCGTCATCATCTGCACGATGAGCACTTTTCAGTGGGATGTTCAGAACGGATGCGATATCCTGCAATTTATAACTGAACGCAGTTGGGTACATCAGACGGACCATTTCGACAGTATCCATCGTCAACCCCTGCCATTTTGGCAGTCCGCTTCGTTGAAATTCGGCTTGTAGAAACGGCAAATCGAAATTGGTATTGTGGGCTACAAACACGGCATCTTGAAGCATGCTATAAATCTTCGCTGCATGTGCTTCGAAAGGCAGTGCATCTTCTACATCTTTGTCTGAAATACCCGTCAAATCTTGTATAAAAAATGGGATTTTCTTTAATGGATTGATGAACTCTGTATATGTATCTATTATGATGTCATTTTCAATCGTGACGATCGCTAGTTGAATAATCCGGTCACCTTTTGCAGGGGAATGTCCCGTTGTTTCAATATCGACAACGACGTATCTTTGGGTGTTCATTGCAACCCCTCTTTCTCAGGTGATTCCTTCTCTAAAAATTGTACCATATCCCCCTGTTTTGCGCTGTCAACGGGAATAGGAAATCTTGGCATTGACGTTTTACTACTTACACAAAGATTTGCACGTTAAACTAAAACTCATTTTTCACTTCGCTGTGATCGCTTCAGGCATAGCTTCCGCCAATGGCATCGGACCAATTTTTATGGGTATTTGGAAATTAACTTCTTATTGATATAAATAAAGCGGACATTCAGCATTGGCCGAATGTCCGCTTACATTACCTTCTATTACATGATGGTTGCTTCAGGTTCGTAATTGATGATTTCACGAATCTCGTTGTTCTCGCCCATGATCGCGACTGTCGGTTTATGGCTTGTTGCTTGTTCATCCATCACGTAGCCGTAAGTAAGGATGATTACAATGTCCCC
>JBFIXY010000019.1:0-13277 GCA_041605655.1 Planococcus sp. (in: firmicutes)
CAAAAAGTTTAGTGTATAATTAAGTCAAATATAGTCAAAGTCAATTATGGACTAATATTGTACCTGAGAGGTGATGGCGATGCGGAATATTTCAGACATAATTGAAGGGTATTTAAAAGGAGTTATAGAAGTAAGCGAAAGAGACTACATTGAAATAAAGCGCAATGAAGTCGCCGAAAAATTTCAATGTGTCCCTTCACAAATAAATTATGTGATCAATACGCGATTTACAGCGGACCGAGGCTATCTTGTAGAAAGCAAAAGAGGTGGCGGTGGATATATTCGCATCAAGCGTATTCGTCATCATACAAAATCTGATGTTCTTTCAGATATTATTGAACGCTTAGAACATGGAGCTTCTCAAAGCATGGCAGAAGATATTGTTTTTAGGTTGTTAAATGAAGAGATTATCTCTAAAAGAGAAGCAAAATTAATCCTGAGTGCGAGCGATCGCACAACGCTGCTTTTACCGTTGCCCACACGTGATGATGTAAGAGCCAGAATTTTGATTGCGATGTTATTTACTTTAAAATATCAGTCGAGTATTTGAGAGGTGATTAAATGTTTTGTGAGCAATGCGGAAAAAGAGCGGCTTCCGTGATTATGAAACAAACTGTAAATGGAAATGTTATTGAGCGTCATCTTTGTTCGATTTGTGCTACGCAAAACCATAATCTTGGTTATGCTTTCGAGCAAGATCCTTTAGCTATCCATCAATTATTGTCCAATTGGTTTCCGAATCAAAAAGCCTCTGCTAATCCCGTAAAAAAAGAAGTAGCTGTATGTCCAAATTGTGGGTTCACCTTTACAAAATTTATGGAAACAGGCAAATTTGGATGTAGTACTTGCTATGATACCTTTGAGAATCAGTTAGATAATATATTCAAAAGACTCCATAATGGAAACTTTGTCCATGAAGGCAAAATCCCTTCTGCTTATGGAAGTACTTTAAAGATTAAAAAAGAAATAGAAGAATTGCGCAAACAAATGCAAGTGTCGATTGCCGACGAGGATTTTGAAGAAGCGGCTAAGCTTCGCGATGAAGTAAAGGCTCTCGCTTTACAGCTTGAAGGAGGTGAGGCTGGTGGCCGTTGATCGTTTTCTACAGCCTAAAGCTAGTAGCTGGATGGAAACCGATAGTGAAAATGCAGATATTGCAATGAGTACCCGAATCCGTCTAGCACGCAATTTAAGTGATTTCAAATTTCCTTATTCGTTTTCAGAAGATGAGGCATTAAAAGTCGACAAAGCGATTTCCTCGGTTCTTATAGACCAAGGGCGTAAGTTAAATTTGGAATTTACCCATATTGATATGAAGAAAATACAGCCCTTGCAGCAGGAAGTATTAATTGAGAAGCACTTAATCAGTCCATACTTAGTAAATGAAAGTCATTCCGGCGCAGTGCTACTTTCTGATAATGAGGAAATAAGCATAATGGTGAATGAGGAAGATCATTTGCGAATTCAAAGTTTACAGGCCGGCTTCCATCTAAAAGAAGCGTATCAAATAGCTAATGATTTAGATGATTTACTGGAACAGCATTTATCGTATGCATTTCATGAAAGATATGGCTATTTGACCAGCTGTCCTACGAATACCGGAACCGGCATGCGAGCGTCTGTGATGCTACATTTGCCAGCGTTAACGATGTCGCAGCAAATCACACGGGTTATTCCTGCAATCTCACGTTTAGGAATGGCTGTGAGAGGTATTTACGGAGAAGGCAGTGAAGCGCTGGGGAATGTATATCAGATTTCCAATCAAATGACTCTTGGTAAATCAGAATATGAAATTCTGCAAGATCTAGAAAGTATGACTGACCAAATCATTCAACAAGAACGTAGAGCGAGAGAGGCAATTTTAAATAACTCACCAATCGCTTTAGAAGACCGGGTTTATCGTTCTCTCGGCACATTAACAAATGCTCGTCTATTGACTACAGAAGAAGCGGCTACCTGTTTATCGAATGTCCGTCTAGGAATCGATTTAAAATTGATTGAAGATATCGATATGTCGATTTTAAATGAACTAATGATTTTTATGCAGCCGGCATTTTTACAGCAGTATTCAGGTAGCCCGTTACAAGCTAATGAAAGAGATATAGCCCGTGCGAAATTATTCCGCGAGCGTTTGAGCAAGGATAGTGTAACTAACAAAGGAGAGGATTTTGCATGATGTTTAATCGATTTACACAACGCGCACAAAAAGTTCTTCAACTAGCTCAAGAGGAAGCCATCCGTATGAAACACGAGTCGATCGGAACTGAACATATTTTGCTCGGCTTGATTCGCGAAGGGGGCGGCATTGCGGCCAAAGCGTTAGAAGCTATTGATGTGAATACGCAACTAATTGAAGAAGGTATAAAAGAATTGGTTGGTGTCGGTGAAAAAGATGTCGGACCAATCGTACATTACACACCACGAGCGAAGAAAGTTATTGAGCTATCGGTAGATGAATCACGCAAATTGGGTCATTCCTATATCGGCACAGAGCATTTATTGTTAGCGCTGATCCGTGAAGGTGAAGGTGTCGCGGCACGTGTGCTTGGCAATGCGGGTGTGAGCCTGAATAAAGCCCGCCAGCAAGTACTGCAGCTATTGGGCAGTAATGAGCAAGCTTCAAACACAGGTGGCAGTCCGAATGCTTCTGCCAATACACCGACCTTGGATGGGTTGGCGCGTGACTTGACTCAAGTAGCTCGCGAAGGTAGCCTCGACCCGGTCATTGGACGTAGTAAGGAAATTACGCGTGTTATTGAAGTATTAAGCCGCCGCACAAAAAACAACCCGGTGTTAATCGGGGAACCAGGTGTCGGTAAAACAGCAATTGCTGAAGGGTTGGCTCAACAGATTATTAATAATGAAGTGCCAGAAACCTTGCGCGACAAACGCGTTATGGTACTGGACATGGGGACTGTTGTTGCGGGTACGAAATACCGCGGTGAATTTGAAGATCGTTTGAAAAAAGTGATGGACGAAATTCGCCAAGCAGGGAATGTTATTCTATTTATCGATGAACTTCATACATTGATTGGTGCAGGCGGAGCTGAAGGGGCAATTGATGCTTCAAATATCCTTAAACCATCACTGGCGCGTGGCGAACTGCAATGTATCGGTGCTACGACATTGGACGAGTACCGGAAATACATTGAAAAGGATGCTGCGCTTGAACGTCGATTCCAGCCAATCCAAGTAGATGAGCCTACAGTGGCAGAGTCAATTTTAATTATTAAGGGATTGCGCGATCGTTATGAGGCGCATCACCGAGTCAAAATCACGGACGAAGCAATTGAAGCGGCAGCAGTTATGTCCGACCGCTACATTTCCGACCGTTTCCTTCCGGATAAAGCGATTGACTTGATTGATGAAGCGGGTTCGAAAGTACGACTTCGCTCGTATACAACTCCACCAGATTTAAAAGAATTAGAAGATCGTTTGGAATCTGCCCGCAATGAAAAGAATGCGGCGGTTCAAAGCCAAGCGTTCGAAAAAGCTGCTTCTTTGCGCGATGCAGAGCAAAAGTTAAAAGAGCAATTGGATAAAACGAAAAAAGAATGGAAAGAAAAGCAAGGCAAAGAAGAATCTGAAGTGACAGTGGAGGACATTGCAGCGGTAGTCTCTATGTGGACAGGCGTTCCAGTGTCAAAATTGGCGCAAACAGAATCTGATAAACTATTGAATTTGGAAGATCTTCTGCACAATCGTGTTATCGGCCAAGAAGAAGCAGTAACGTCGATTTCCAAAGCAATTCGTCGAGCGCGCGCAGGTTTGAAAGATCCGAAACGCCCGATTGGTTCGTTCATTTTCCTTGGACCAACAGGTGTCGGTAAAACGGAGCTTGCCCGTGCTTTAGCGGAAGCGATGTTCGGAGATGAAGATGCAATGATTCGCATTGATATGTCCGAATACATGGAAAGGCATTCGACTTCACGTCTTGTCGGTTCTCCTCCAGGCTACGTTGGCTATGAAGAAGGCGGTCAATTGACGGAGAAAGTTCGAAGAAAACCGTATTCAGTCGTGTTGCTGGATGAAATTGAAAAAGCGCATCCCGATGTCTTCAACATTCTGTTGCAAGTTCTTGAAGACGGACGATTGACTGACTCGAAAGGACGCCGCGTTGATTTCCGAAATACGGTGATCATCATGACATCGAATGTCGGTGCGGAAGAATTGAAATACAATAAATACGTTGGATTCAATTTGCAGGATGGAAAAACCGATTACAAAGATATGAAATCGAAAATGCTTGCTGAATTGAAAAAAGCATTCCGTCCGGAGTTCTTGAACCGGATTGATGACATGATTGTATTCCATTCTCTTGAACGCGATGAATTGAGACAAATTGTCAATTTGATGTCTCAACAGCTGATCAATCGTTTGAAAGAACAGCATATCGACTTGGAACTAACAGACGCTGCGCTTGAAAAAATCGCGAAGGAAGGGTATGATCCGGAATACGGTGCCCGACCGCTTCGCCGATCTCTTCAAAAACATGTCGAAGACCGTTTGTCTGAAGAATTGTTGAAAGGTACTGCAATTGCAGGACAGCACATCGTATTCGATGTAAAAGATGACGAATTTGTCATTCAAACAACGGCGGATATTAAGGAATAAGGGAATAATCATTCCGCTCGCCGGATTTACGGCGGGCGGTTTTTATATGGAAAGGGAGAGAAGCATGGCTAAGAAAAAGTCGAAATTTATCTGCCAATCGTGCGGCTATGAATCAGCTAAGTGGATGGGCAAATGTCCAGGCTGTGGCGAATGGAACCAAATGGTGGAAGAAGTCGAAGTTGCTGTTCCTAAAGGGACGCGTGGCGCATTCCAGCATTCAGCTGCTGTGCCTCAAAAAGCTACCCCGATCAATTCGATTGAAACACAGGATGAACCACGTGTAGAAACGAAAATGAGTGAGTTGAACCGTGTGCTAGGCGGAGGAATTGTGCCGGGTTCGTTAGTGCTGATCGGTGGAGATCCGGGAATCGGAAAATCGACATTGCTTCTGCAAGTATCTGCGATGCTTGCGAACAATGGGAACCGGGTATTGTATATTTCAGGGGAAGAGTCTGTCCGTCAGACGAAGCTGCGCGCGGAGCGCTTGGATGCTTCGTCATCGGAATTGTTCATTTATGCAGAAACGAACTTGGAACTGATTCACAACACGATTGAAGATGTGGCGCCTGATTTTGTCATTGTCGATTCAATTCAGACTGTCCATCATCCGGAAGTGACGTCTGCACCAGGTAGTGTGACACAAGTACGTGAAAGCACGGCGGAATTGATGCGTATTGCCAAAACTAAGAATATCGCTATCTTCTTGGTCGGGCACGTAACAAAAGAAGGTCAAATTGCGGGACCACGTATTTTGGAGCATATGGTAGATACGGTTCTTTATTTTGAAGGGGAACGGCACCATACGTACCGAATTTTGCGCAGTGTAAAAAACCGCTTCGGCTCGACAAACGAAATCGCGATTTTTGAAATGTTGCAAAGCGGATTGGTGGAAGTATTGAATCCTTCCGAGCTGTTCCTTCAAGAACGTTCAAGCGGAGCGGCAGGTTCGACGGTTGTGGCATCAATGGAAGGGACTCGGCCAATCTTGGTGGAAATTCAGGCATTGGTGACGCAATCGAGCTTCAATTACCCGAAGCGAATGGCAACGGGTATTGACCAAAACCGCATTTCGTTATTGATGGCGGTGCTAGAAAAACGCGTTGGTATGCTATTGCAAGCTCAAGATGCTTATATCAAAGTGGCTGGAGGCGTCAAATTGGATGAACCCGCCATCGATTTAGCTGTATTGGCAAGCATTGTTTCAAGTTACCGCGATACTCCGCCGAACGTCTATGACTGTATCATCGGTGAAGTCGGACTGACTGGGGAAGTGCGGCGAGTTTCGCGTATTGAACAGCGCGTGCAAGAAGCAGCAAAGCTAGGTTTTAAACGTGCAATCATTCCGGCATCAAACTTAGGTGGCTGGGATTATCCGGAAGGAATTCGGGTAGTAGGTGTTGAAAGTGTCACTCAAGCATTGAAGGAAATTTTTCCACAACAGTAAGAGGGCGTATAGCCCTCTCTCTTTTACTGCATTGTCGAATAAGGCGTTTCTATTATAAAACGTGTATAATTATTTAAAAGGAGGTGGAGTCTATGTTAAAAAGAATTATTCAGGTTTTGTTTTTACTGATCGGTGCTACCGTCGGAATTATATTTTTGCCTTACGTTTTTGAACTTATTCCCATTCCCGACAGCCCTTGGATTAATAATGCCATCGTTTTTGCTTTGCTCGGTGCCCTTATTTTCTTCTTATTGTCATTAATGTTTGCGGATTCGATCGTTAAGTTTATGAGGTGGATGGAAGAGAAGCTGCTTCATGCGCCGACTCCGGATCTATTGTTTGGTACGGTGGGGCTTATCATCGGTTTAGTGGTAGCATTCCTTATTGGTTTTGCTTTGAATACGATCGATATTCCAATCGTTGCTACGGCAGCTCCGATTATATTGTCTGTGGTGCTTGGATATTTAGGGTTCCAAGTCGGATTTAAGAAGCGCGAGGAAATGATTGGCATGTTGACGCCTCCGCGCATCGTATTAAATCAAAAAAAGGCTGAAATGGAAGAGCCTGTGAAGGATATGTCTTATAAATTACTCGACACAAGCGTCATCATTGATGGTCGGATTGCGGATATTTCGGCAACTGGCTTTATGGAAGGCACTTTTGTTGTGCCGCATTTCGTGTTATCGGAGTTGCAACATATCGCGGATTCGTCTGATACGCTGAAACGAACACGTGGACGCCGCGGTTTGGATATTTTAAAGCGTCTTCAAGCAGAGCGCGAAGGTGCGATTGTCATAACCGAGGAAAATTACGATGAAGTCGCAGAAGTCGACATGAAATTGATGCGCGCTGCGAAAAAAATGGGTGGGCAAGTTGTAACCAATGACTTCAACTTAAACAAAGTATGCGAATTGCATAATGTACCGGTTCTCAATATCAATGACTTAGCGAATGCTGTAAAGCCGGTTGTCATACCGGGTGAAGACATGCACGTCGTCGTGATTAAAGACGGCAAAGAGCCGAACCAAGGCGTGGCATATTTGGATGACGGCACTATGATCGTCATCGAAGGCGGTAAAGGTTATATTGGCCAGGCTATTGATGTGACTGTAACAAGTGTGCTTCAAACATCAGCAGGCCGGATGATTTTTGCGAAACCGCGTGAGGGGCGCCAAGCCTCAATGAATGGATAAAGGATGTCGCGCAATATGAACTATACAGTGGTACTGCCTGCTGCAGGCAGTGGAAAACGAATGAAAGCAGACAAGAACAAATTATTGCTTGAGCTTTTCGATAAACCGATTTTCGTCTATACACTTGAGGTGTTTCAAAATGATCCCGGGTGTGACGAGATTTGGCTAGCCGTAAAAGAAGAAGAGCGAAGCGTCATTGAAGCTTATGTTGCTCATTACGGCATTACGAAAGTAAAAGGCTACGCACAAGGCGGAATGGAGCGTCAAGACAGTGTCAGAGCTTGTCTTGAAGCAATTCCGCCTTGTGATGTTGTATTGGTGCACGATGCGGCGCGACCGTTCATTGCAACTTACGTAATTGAGCGTTTGGTGCAAAAAGCTGTAAATAGCGGTGCGGCGATTGCGGCGGTGCCTGTAAAAGATACAATTAAAAAAGCAGCGCATGGCATCATTACCGAAACTGTCGACCGGGAGCAGCTGTGGATGATTCAAACGCCGCAAGCGTTCACATATGAACTGATGTTGAAGGCGGCGCAGTCGGCAAATGAAGAAGGGTTTATCGGTACGGACGAGGCGATGCTTGTTGAACGCATCGGCCACCCGGTACATATTATTGAAAGTACCTATGAAAACGTGAAAATGACTACTCCGGAAGACTTGATCTATGGCAAAGCCATTTTGGAAAGCCGGAAACAGGAGGAACAGAAATGATTCGAATTGGACAAGGATACGATGTACATCAATTAGTAGAAGGACGGCCGTTCATCTTAGGCGGTATTGAAATTCCTCATAGCAAAGGACTGCTAGGTCACTCGGATGCGGACGTATTATTGCATACGATTACAGACGCGGCGCTTGGCGCTATTTGCGGCGGCGACATCGGTAAGCATTTCCCGGATACTGATCCTGAATTCAAAGACGCAGATTCCAAGAAGCTGATGTCGCATATTTGGCAATACGTAAAAGAGCAAGGCTATGAGCTGGGCAACGTCGATTGTACGGTCATTGCACAGAAACCAAAATTGGCGCCTTATATCGAACAGATGCGTGAATCGATAGCCGGTTTGTTAGAAGCGGACGTATCACAGGTCAACGTGAAAGCGACGACATCGGAACATTTAGGATTTACGGGACGAGAAGAAGGCATTGCTGCGCTTGCTGTAATTTTATTGGTGCAACGACCGCTTTCGCTGGACGTTCCAGAGTGATAGAATAAGAATATTGTGATTCAACTAAGGAGGAACTAAATATGACACAAGAAGTACGTGTACGCTACGCTCCGAGCCCGACTGGCCATTTGCACATCGGTGGAGCACGGACAGCGCTGTTCAATTATTTATATGCACGCCACAATAACGGGAAATTCATCGTTCGTATCGAGGATACGGACATTGCACGGAATATCGAAACAGGTGTATTGTCGCAGCTCGATAACTTGAAATGGCTTGGTATCGACTATGATGAATCAATTGATGTTGGCGGCGATTACGGTCCGTACCGTCAAATGGAGCGCTTGGATATTTACAAAAAATATGCGGATGAGATGCTTGAGCAAGGTTCGGCTTATAAATGTTTCTGTACACCGGATACATTAGAAAAAGAGCGCGATGCTCAAAAAGCATCAGGCATCGCTGCCCCTCAGTACATCGGCACTTGCCGTAATTTGTCAAAAGAAGAAGTCGCAGAGAAAGAAGCGGCGGAAATGCCGTTCACATTGCGCATGAAAGTACCGACTGACGTAACGTATGAGTTTGAAGATTTGGTTCGCGGACCGATCTCGTTTGAGTCAAAAGATGTTGGTGACTGGGTATTAGTGAAAACGAACGGCATCCCGACATACAACTTTGCGGTTGTAATAGACGACCATTTGATGAAAATTTCACATGTTTTCCGTGGAGAAGAACATTTGTCAAACACGCCGAAACAGATGATGATATTCGACGCATTCGGTTGGGACCACCCGACTTACGGCCACATGACGTTAATCGTCAATGAAGATCGTAAAAAATTATCGAAACGTGATGAATCGATCATTCAGTTCATTTCCCAATACAAAGATCTTGGGTTTATTCCGGAAGCGTTGTTCAATTTCTTCGCGCTTCTTGGTTGGTCGCCAGAAGGGGAAGAGGAGACATTCTCGAAAGAAGAATTGATCCGCATCTTTGATGTAAACCGATTATCAAAATCGGCGTCGATGTTCGATAAGCAAAAATTGACGTGGATGAACAACCAATACATCAAACAAATGCCGCTTGAAAAAGTGGTTGCATTGGCGCTGCCACATTTGCAAAAAGCGGGCAAGCTGCCAGAAGAATTGTCGCCGGAGCAAGCGGAATGGGCTGAAAAGCTGATTGCCTTGTATCATGAGCAATTGAGCTATGGTGCAGAAATCACGGAATTAACGGAAGTATTTTTCGTTGATGAACTGACGTTTGAGGAAGATGAAAAAGAAGTGCTTGCTGGTGAACAAGTGCCAGAAGTGATGGCTTCTTTCAAAGAGCAATTGGAGAACTTGGAAAGCTTTGAAGCTGCTGACATTAAAGCGGCGATCAAAGCGGTACAAAAAGCGACCGGCCATAAAGGGAAAAACCTGTTCATGCCGATTCGCATCGTTACGACGGGTCAAATGCACGGACCGGAATTGCCGGATGCAATTTCTTTATTGGGCAAAGAGAAAACGATTGCACGTGTTGCTCAGTTTGCAAGCGCGTAAATTGACTTCTGCTAAAAAAGAGGTACAATAAATTTACTATTACCAAAACGTTGACGAGAAGAAGTACATGCGCAAGCTCTTTAGAGAAGACCTCCACCGGCTGAAAGGGGTCTGGGCCACTGCGGCGTAGAAATGCCTCTCTGAGTGCTGAGTCGAATCGAGTAGACCAGACGTATCGCCTGCGTTAAAGGCTTCGAGAGAGAAGGCAGAGCCCTTCTAATCAGAGTGGAACCGCGCAATCATGCGTCTCTGTCATTAATTTGACAGGGGCGCTTTTTATTTTGCTCAATGTTACGAAAGGAGTTTAGAACATGTGGAAGTTATTGAAGGAAGATATTGATGTTATTTTTGAACAAGATCCTGCGGCCCGCAGTTATTTGGAAGTGATTTTGACGTATGCCGGCCTTCATGCCATTTGGTCGCACCGGCTGGCGCATTTCTTTTTCAAAAACAAATTATTTTTCATCGCCCGCGCCATTTCACAGATCAGCCGCTTTTTCACGGGCATAGAAGTGCATCCAGGGGCAGTTATCGGACGCCGGTTTTTCATTGACCATGGCATGGGTGTCGTTATCGGTGAGACGTGTATCATCGGCAACGACGTGACGCTTTACCAAGGTGTCACGCTTGGTGGGACAGGGAAAGAGCGAGGAAAACGCCACCCAACGCTAGAAGACGGAGTGCTTGTCGCGACGGGTGCGAAAGTGCTCGGATCGATTGTGATCGGCGCACATTCGAAAGTAGGTGCGGGTTCGGTTGTATTGAAAGATGTGCCACCGAATTCAACGGTGGTTGGTATTCCGGGCAAGGTAGTCATGCAAGACGGCGTCAAGGTGAAGCCGGACTTGAATCATCAAAATATGCCGGACCCAGTCATGGATAAATGCGATAGCATGGAAATGAAAATTGCTGAGCTGCAGTACGAAGTGGAAAACTTGAAAAATGCTCAAAAGAAAGCAGGGAAATCCCAATGACCATCCAATTGTTTAATTCATTGTCACGCCAAAAAGAGGCGTTTATTCCGCTAGAAGCGGGAAAAGTAAAAATGTATGTGTGCGGACCGACAGTTTATAATTACATTCACATCGGCAACGCGCGCCCGGTTATCGTCTATGATACGGTGCGCCGTTACTTGGAATACCGTGGCTATGACGTTACGTATGTGTCTAATTTCACAGATGTCGACGATAAATTGATTAAGGCAGCACATGAACTTGGCGTAGAAGTGCCCGAAGTGGCGGAACGGTTTATCGGCGCCTATTTTGAAGATACAAAAGCGTTAGGCTGCGGCGAGGCTGATGTTCACCCGCGTGTTACCGACCACATGCCGCAAATTGTTGACTTCATTAAAGTGCTGATCGAAAAAGGGTACGCTTATGAGTCGCAAGGTGATGTGTATTATCACACCCGCAAATTCGAAGGCTATGGCAAATTGTCGCATCAATCGGTCGACGAACTGAAAATCGGGGCGCGTATTGAAACAGGCAATAAAAAAGAAGACGCGTTGGATTTTGTACTTTGGAAAGCGGCGAAGCCTGGTGAAATCTCGTGGGAAAGCCCATGGGGCGAAGGGCGTCCGGGTTGGCATATTGAATGTTCGGTCATGGCGCGCGAGCACCTTGGCGACACAATTGACATTCATGCAGGTGGACAGGATTTGACGTTCCCGCACCATGAAAACGAAATCGCTCAGTCGGAAGCATTGACAGGCAAACCGTTTGCGCGCTACTGGATGCATAACGGCTATATCAATATCGATAATGAAAAAATGTCCAAATCATTGAATAACTTCGTGCTAGTCAACGATATTTTAAAAGAATTGGATCCTCAAGTGCTGCGCTTCTTCATGCTGTCTGTGCATTACCGCCATCCGATCAACTATTCGCAACAATTGGTCGAAGATGCGATTGCGGCAGTAGATCGCCTGCGTACAGCATATGCTAATTTAAAGCACCGCTTGCAAGCATCAGCCGACCTTGGAGACCATTCCGATATCTGGTTATCAAAAATGGATGAAATTAAAGCGGAATTCATTGAAACAATGGATGACGATTTCAATACGGCAAACGCCATTTCTAAGCTGTTTGACTTGTCGAAGTTATCTAATACGTATTTATTGGAAAAGCAGACGTCAACGCACGTACTTTCTACATTTATCGAGATCTTCGATGAATTGGCCGACGTTCTCGGTCTACCGTTCCCGCAACAAGAAGAATTAATGGACGAAGAAGTCGAAGCGTTGCTAGAAGAGCGAATTGAAGCGCGCAAAAATCGTGATTTCGCACGCGCTGATGAAATTCGTGATTTGTTTAAAGAAAAGAACATCATCTTAGAAGATACAGCGCAAGGCACGCGTTGGAAACGAGGGTGACCGCATGAATGTTTTACGAAACCAAGATGTGGACCAGCTGAATGCGCTGGCTCTTGCCTACATGGGTGATGCCGTCTATGAGCGAGCTGTGCGTGAGCATTTGTTGCGCTCGGGGCGTGTCAAACCGAATACCCTTCACCGTCAGGCGACAACATTCGTTTCAGCGAAAGCACAAGCACTTGTGTTGAAACGCTTGACGGAAGAGGAGTTTTTAACGGAAGAGGAATTGGCGATTATGCGGCGTGGCCGCAACGCCAAGTCCGGGTCTGTCCCGAAAAACACCGATGTGCAGACGTATAATTTCAGTACAGCGTTTGAAGCGGTGCTAGGTTGGTTGTATTTGAAAGAACGGCAAGAGCGGACGGACGAAATCATCCGATACGCCATCGATATCGTTGAAGAGTTGAGAGGAGTGGTCAAATGAGCGAAGAGTTAACACCGGAAATTATCGGCGGCAAAAACCCTGTACTAGAAGCGCTGCGTGCCGACCGCGATGTCAATAAAATCTGGATTGCTGAAGGCGTTCAGAAAAAAGGAATCGCGGAATTATTGCAGCTGGCGAAAGAGAACGGAGTCTTGGTGCAATTTGTACCGAAGAAAAAAATCGATGGCCTGACGGATTCAAACCATCAAGGAATCGCAGCGGCAGTGGCTGCTTATAATTATGCGGAACTGGATGACTTGTTTGAAGCGGCGGCTAGCCGTTCTGAAGATCCACTCTTCCTCATACTTGATGAACTTGAAGATCCACATAATTTAGGATCGATTATGCGGACTGCAGATGCTATCGGTGTTCACGGGTTGATTATTCCGAGACGCCGTGCGGTCGGTTTGACAGCGGTTGTGGCAAAAGCTTCAACTGGTGCGATTGAGCATGTACCCGTGGTGCGAGTCAATAACCTTTCGCAAACGGTCGATGAATTGAAAAAACGAGGCCTCTGG
>JBFIXY010000020.1:0-12982 GCA_041605655.1 Planococcus sp. (in: firmicutes)
ATGCGTTTGGAGCTTCCATTGAAGATGCACTAAATGCGCCGCTTTCAAAAACAGCCGACCGATTATCTGGCGAGCATGCAATGACATTCGGAGCGTTTCTAGATGATAAATTGGTGGGGAACGTGACACTTTCAAGAGAAAAAGGCGCGAAATATGAGCACAGAGCTTCAGTCTATGCGGTCTATGTGACGCCGGATGCAAGAGGGAAGGGCGTTGCGAACAATTTAATGCAAAAATTGATCGATGCCGCTATCGAAATGAAAGAAGTAGAGCAATTGCATTTAGCGGTATCGACTGGGAATGCTCCGGCCCTAGCGCTATATGAAAGCTTTGGCTTTAAGAAATACGGGGTCGAAGTTCACGCGATGAAAACAGAGGGACGTTATATTGACGAAGAGCTGATGGTGAAATTCCTATAAAAAAAGCGCCAATTAGGCGCTTTTTTATTCATTTATAAGCATATATAATTTATCATCGTCCTCGCTAGGTGTTCCTCGGCCATCTGTATTATTGGTAATAAAATAAATTTGCTCACCATCGGAATATACATCCCTAACACGGCCAAATCCTTCAATGGATTCCTTTAAAGACCCGTTCTCAAGATCAATAACTTTAATGGCGGTTCCGCGAAGGGCAGCTACATAGAGCAAATCATCCTGAATGGCTATTCCGCTCGGAGCCCAAGTGTCTTTAGAGCCTGTCGTGTAATAGGGGGGAATTAGCCCATCTTCAGTTTCTTCGCCTTCAATAATCGGCCACCCGTAATTATTTCCCTCTTTAATAAGGTTGATTTCATCGTTAGCGGATTGGCCATGTTCAGACGCGTACATTGTGCTGCCATCCCAAGCGAGACCTTGCGGATTCCGGTGGCCACTCGTATAAATGATAAATTCATCATCGGCAGTCAACTTTAATATCTTGCCATTCACACTGCTCATGTCTTGCGCAAGCTCTGGTTCAGAAGCATCTCCGACAGTAGCATATAAACTTCCATCCTCATCAATTTCCAGTCTGCCTCCATGATGGTATTTTCCAGTAGGAATTCCTTCAAGTAGCACATCAGTCTCTTGCCAAATACCGTTTTCAAGTTGCATGCGGATGATTTTGTTGAACGAGCGGTTATCCTGTTCGTATACATAATAACCAAACGCTTGCTGGCTATCTTTAAAATCTTGTGCTAATACAAACCCCAAAAAGCCAGCTTCAGCAGCATCAGATAATGGATCTGAGAAATTCACTTTCTGGTGGGTAACCTCACCAGTCGAATCGACATGGGCGACGGTGCCAGATCGTTCTGAAATATAGAATTCATCATCCACTTTGTTTATGGACCAAGGAGTATTCAATCCTTGTGCAATCGCGTTTGTTGGTGCCGTTGCTTCTTCCGGATTAGCAGGGGCGTTATTGCAGGCTGAAAGCAACACGATAGATAAAAAGGCCAAAATAAATTTTTTCATGAAAGAAACCTCCTTTTTCATATCATAATGGAATTGGCAATGAAAAGGTATTGATTCGAAGGGCTATCGCTGAATCGAAAAATAAAAAAAACCGTCAATTTGACGGTTTTTTTCTATTCTTCAGGATTTCGATGAGCACTAGAACAGAGGTGGCTCCTAATAAAAGATTAATGATCAATGCGTTGACGTATTGATCACGGAAAAGAAATGCCACAGTTGCTACATAAAAAACGGTTTGCGTCATTTTTGCGTAAAGCGGCACATTGCCCTTCGGATAACGGACTCGCGCCAATTGGAACATTAAAAATGACAGCAATAAAACAAGTAAATGTGGCCAGTCCAGAGAGGTAACGGAATTGTTGACCATAACGTAAATTAAGATAGGGACAATGTAAAATAAAACCGATTGCAATTAAATCACCTTTTCAAGCTATTTTTTCGGGTTGCCTTGTTGTCGCGCTGATAGCACCAAATATAAATTATAAATGGAAAACACAATAGCGAGTGAGATGATGATGATGGAAATGACTGGATACACCGATACACCGTGCTCCATAATATCTGTAATGCGGGTGTATAAAATCCAAGGTCCAATCACTAAAATGAAAATATCGAGTACAGTTCCAATTTTTGATCTCATAATTTTCCCCCATTTTATTCAACTAGCTTCAGTTTACCAGACTTTAAGAAAGACGTCTGCCAATAGCCTGAAACAATGTTACGATAAGGTCAACAGCCGTCGCACTTTATCTGTGGCCGCGCAACTCGGTTCGGGCAAGGTCATCTGCAGCGCGGTTCTGTGAATCGGGAA
The DNA here is from genome assembly GCA_041605655.1 of Planococcus sp. (in: firmicutes). Taxonomy (GTDB): domain Bacteria; phylum Bacillota; class Bacilli; order Bacillales_A; family Planococcaceae; genus Planococcus. The sequence continues at coordinate 2,269 of JBFIXY010000020.1, forward strand.
TCCATTTGATAAAACAAAAATCAAAATGCCCCGCCAGTTCCAACGCTTTTTCTAGCAATGGTTTGAACTTGGCATTTTTCGTGAATTCCCGTTCAAACGCATCAACCGTAACTTGAGAGTCCGATTTGATGGACACCATGCCGGTTGTCAATTCTTTGGCCATTTCCAAACCGATAACCAATGCGGCAAATTCTGCTGTGTGATTGTCCATTTCTCCTAAGAATTCACTTTTTTTAAGAAGATGTCCTTCGCCGCGAATAAATACACCAGCGGCACTAACTTTAGGATCGCCGGCAGTCGCCGCATCCACAAAAACTTCCAACATTTGTACACCTGCTTTTCATGTAATGGTAAAAATTGTATATTTATTATAAAAAATACGGATAAGAGCTAATATCAATGAGCAAATTGAAAATGATTACACCTTCATGAAAGACGCTACTTTTAGTCGGACTTTGCACGAATCATCGCAAGAAGGGCGACGAATAACTAGTTTTATCAAATAAAAATCATATTGAAATATCTTTTGCTAGTATAACTATTGTTGCATTTCTTGACAAATCAGTAGTAAAATAAACGAACGGCAATTTAGAGGGGTGACAGCTTGGACAAGCTTTCAATTATCAACGAGATTGACTGCATGATGCAGACGTATTGCGAAGGATGTTTTGTACGCAAGCAAATTCGCAAAGAGCAAGGCAAAACCGCTGCTCACCGTTTTTGCATCAGCAATTGCACCGTCGGCTCACAACTACAATTTTTAGGGAACGAATTAAATAAAATCGGCACTAGTCAGAAATGATCGACCGGCAAAGCCGGCGGCGGAGTGATCCGTCGCCGGCTTTTATATGGAACTTGCATGAAAACTCATTTAGACATAAAAAAAGAGACCAGTTGAATTTCCGCAGGTCTCAAAAGCAATATACAATTCCTTTTATTGGGTGGTCTCGACCACATTTGCTGCCTGCGGACCACGATTGCCGTCAATAATTTCAAAAGACACGGGCTTGCCTTCTTCGAGTGTCCTGAATCCGTCTCCTTGGATTCCGGTAAAGTGGACGAAAACATCATCACCATTCGTATGTTCAATAAAACCATACCCTTTTTCAGAATTGAACCATTTTACTGTCCCTTGGTGCATGCGAGTTCCTCCTATTATTGAGTCTTGCCGTGGCACCATTAAAAAACCATTTAATGGATGGCTATACTATACACGAAGCAGGCAAAATGGTCAATGCAAAGCGGAAATAAAAACCAACGTTAGTGAATACCGTTTATAATAGAAGAAAAGGAGCGGAAATTATATGAATACAGTTTTGAAAGAATGTGAAAAAGCGGCACGTCAAATATACGATACGTTTGATGCCAGCCATGATTGGCAGCATATTGAGCGCGTGAGAAATAATGCGGCTGCAATCTTGGAGCATGAAAAGGCAGATGCCTTCTTGATCGACATTGCAGTTTTGCTGCACGACGTTTCTGATCCGAAGTACATACAAGACGGGGAAGACCCTGAGACGGCAATTTTAAACAGCCTTGAGTTGACGGAAACGCAAAAGCAACAGGTGAAAGCGATTATTCAATCGGTTTCATTTAAAGGTGGAAACGGCATCGCACCGGCTACGATTGAAGCGGAAATCGTTCAAGACGCAGACCGGCTAGATGCAATCGGGGCGGTCGGCATCGCACGGACATTTGCCTACGGCGGCGCAAAAGGACGCAAACTTTACGATTGGCAAGAAAAACCACGTGATGAAATGACTGAAGAAGAGTACCGTTCAGCTCCTACGAGCAGCGCGACTCATTTTTACGAAAAGCTATTGTTATTAAAAGATACGATGAATACCGCCACAGGAAAGCAGATTGCTGAAGAACGCCATCAATTTATGCTATCCTTTTTAGAGCAACTAATAAAAGAAACGGATGGGAATAAATGAGCCACTTAAATATTACGAACTTAACGAAGACTGTTGGAGCGAAAACGCTTTTTAAAAATGTGGAATTTTCTTTGTACCCAGGTGAACGTGCAGGGCTGATTGGCGTTAACGGAACGGGGAAATCGACGTTGATGTCCATCCTATCGGGAGACATGGAAGCTGATTCTGTCGTCATGGATCATCCGAAAAAGTACCGCATTACTTATTTGATGCAAGAACCGGAATTTGACGAATCATTAACGGTACTTGAAACCGTGTTTTCCGGAGATTCACCGATACTGGCTTTGAACCGCTCGTACGAATTGGCATTGAAAAACATGATGGCGGATTCAAGTTCAACGCAATTACAGGACGAATTGATGAAAATTCAAGAAGGCATGGAGCAAGACAATGCTTGGGACATAAACGCATTGGCAAAAACTGCATTGTCGAAGCTCGGAATTGACATGTACGACCAGCAAATCAGTGAATTGTCAGGCGGTCAGCGCAAGCGTGTGGCTCTGGCCAAAGCATTGATCGAACCGGCAGATTTAATCTTGCTGGATGAGCCTACCAACCATCTGGATGCGTTATCAACTGAATGGCTGCAAGAAACTTTGCTGCGCATGAATAGCGCTATGCTATTCGTTACGCATGATCGCTATTTCCTCGATGCTGTATCGACGCATATATTCGAGCTTGCTGATCAAACGCTTTATACCCATAAAGGGAATTACGGCGATTATTTGGAGAACAAAGCGATTCGCGATGAAATGGCCGCATCTTCACAACAGAAATTGGAAAACCGATTCCGTTCTGAGTTGAAATGGATTCGACGCGGTGCAAAAGCCCGTTCAACCAAACAAAAAGCGCGAATTCAACGATTTGAAGAAATCCAAGATAGCGTCCAGAAAGAAAACGACAACACTTCGCTTGAATTATCGATGCAAAGTCAGCGTTTGGGCAAAAAAATCATCGAAGGCGATAATGTCGGCATGGCTTTCGGCGACAAAGTTATTTTCCGGAATTTCGATTTTCTTCTGCAAGGCGGAGACCGCATCGGCATCGTCGGACCTAACGGGGCAGGGAAATCGACATTGATGAAAATACTTGCCGGTGAATACGAGCCGACTGAAGGCAAGATGGATTACGGCAGCACCGTGAAAATTGCGCATTTCACACAGCATTTGCCTGAGATGGACGAATCGCAGCGAATGATCGAATACATTCAGGAAATCTCAAGTGATTACGAAGCGGCTAAAGGCGTGCGTCTATCTGCCACTCAAATGCTTGAACGCTTCTTGTTCCCATCAAATGGGCACGGCACGCAAATCGGAAAATTATCCGGTGGAGAGCGCAAGCGGCTTTACCTATTGAAATTGCTGATGGAGCAGCCGAACATTCTTTTGCTTGATGAGCCGACGAATGATTTGGATATTCAGACTTTGTCGGTATTGGAAGATTTCCTTGAAAACTTCCCAGGCGTCGTCATCACGATTTCCCATGACCGCTTTTTCCTCGACCGGATCGCCCGTAAATTATGGACAACCGGAACCGGTAAAATTTTAGAGTACCAAGGTTTGTATTCCGAATTTATTAAAGAAAAAACTGCTCCTGTCGAAACGATGGTGGAACAGCCGGCTGCGAGTGAACAAGAAGCACCGAAAGCTCCGGTGGAAAAAGAAAAAAAGAAAATGACGTACAAAGAACAACAGGAATACAAAACGATTCTTGAAACAATTTCAGACGTTGAAGCGAAAATCGAAGAGCAGGAAGCGAAGATGGCTGGAGCGGGCTCTGATTTTGAGAAACTGGATAAGCTGACTCAAGAAATAGATGTTTTAACCGAGCAATACGATCACTTGATCGAACGCTGGACGTACCTTCAGGAAATTGCGGAGGCGTAAAACTTTAAATCAGGAGGAATTTTTTTCATGAAAATCAAAATGATTGAACCGACACCAAGTCCGAATACAATGAAAGTAATTGTGGATCAGGAGCTTCCATTTGGAAAGAGCCATACGTATACGCTAGATAAAAAGCAGGATGCTCCGTCTGAAATCGTCAAAATCCTGGAGATTGCGGGAGTTAAACACGTCTTTCACGTAGCGGACTTTTTAGCGGTCGAACGCAATTCGAAATATGATTGGGAAACGATTTTAGCGGAAGTTCGCCGTGCATTCGGCGAACAAAGTGAATCAGTGGATGAAGAACTGAACATCGATGAGCATTTCGGTGAAGTCTACGTCCATGTGCAGCAGTTTAAGGGCATTCCTCTTCAAGTGAAAGTGTTCGACAACGACAATGAAAAACGATTCGCCATGCCTGAGCGTTTTATCGCAGCGATGAATGCTGTAATGGATCCGACGGAAGAAAATTATTTATTACAGCGCAAATGGGCTGATTATGGTGTGCGTTATGGGGAAAAGGAAGAGATTGGCCAACATGTTGTAGAAGAGCTTGATGCAGCATATCCAAAAGAGCGCCTTGATGCACTGGCTGGTGAAAAGTCGGTCGGAACAGCTCCGGCGATTGTCAGAGGTCGAAAAGTGACGCTTGAGGAATTCAATGTGCCGGACTGGGAAACGCGTTTCCAGCTGCTTGATCAAATGGCAGAAGGTGAAATTGATGACTTGCCGTTGCTTGCAAAGGCATTGGAAGATGACAAAATGTCCATTCGTCGCCAAGCTGTCATTTTCTTAGGCGATATTAAAGACAGAGCGGTTGTGCCGTATATCGAAAAAGCGATGAAAGATAAAAGTTGGGCTGTGCGCAGAACAGCTGGCGATACCATCAGTGATTTAGGTTTTGAAGAATTTGAACCGATTATGATGGAAGTTTTACAGGATAAAAATAAATTAGTGCGCTGGCGTGCAGCGATGTTCCTGTATGAAAGCGGAACAGAAGCTTCATTGCATGCATTGGAGCAAGCAGCTGATGACCAAGAGTTTGAAGTAAAGCTGCAAGCGAGGATGGCGATTGCGCGAATCGCTCAAGGAGAAGACGCCAAAGGTTCTGTTTGGAAACAAATGACGGAAGCTCGTCAAACCTTAAAAGAAGAATAAGCAAGATAGCAACTAGCGGAGGATTATTCCCCGCTGGTTTTTTATTTTTTCAAAAGGTTTTTAAGGGAGGGTAAAGAGGGAACTGCCTTGTATACTGATGAATTTAGCATCTCGGAATACGAAAAGGAGGAAGTTCAATGGTAAACCACATTTTTTCGATTGAATTATTGCATCAAGGAAAATACGATTCATGGGGATTTAAAACAGAAGATGACCGAAATCAATTTTATGAAAAGATAAAAGAGGCGTTTAAAGGGCATGAACTTGATGAAGAATCAGGAATCGATGATACGCGCATCGTCCAACTATCGGCGACCAACCTGGACATAAGTGAAGAGGGAGTAAATCAGACCATTCCATATGTTTGGTACGACCAAGAAATATTCGAAAAAATTCTCAAAGTTATCAATCGCCATTATGAAAAATAAGCTTTTTTGCATTGTCGAGAATGTTGATAAATTGTCCGATACAATGGCAAAAAAAAACTCCTGAAATTCTCAGGAGTTTATGGAATATTGATTTGAGTTGATCGCCCGGTCTATAGCCGCGGCTGCTTTTTCAATGCAGGTGAATTGCTCAACTTTCTGCTCTTCGTAAAAGGTGATTTCCAAGATGTGGGTGTTCTTAATGCACCTTGCCGTGATCACTGCATCTTCACCTTTGCTGAAAGTTTGCGTGATGTTGACGGTGTTGTAAAAATGTACGGTCTTAAGCATTTCTTTAATGCTTTCTAATGACATGTCACATTCTCCTTTCCGGAACTGGAAAGCTGGTAAAAAGATAAAAATATGAACTTTTATATGCATAAACATAACACAAAAGATATCAAAAAAGTGCTAATATTTAAAAAAATATATAAATGTAATGTAATTTTCAGAATTGTTTAATTCGAGATATTTTGTCCTAACAATTAGTATGGAAAAATCGCTTAATCTTATGCTTGGAGGATGCTCTGTTCCTTTGACAAACGAAAGTTACGGATTAAGCGCATATGGATGAAACGGAAGCTTTTTTGAGTTAGAATGGTATAGAGTTATTAAAGTTACAGGGAGATGTTATGGATGAATGCTTATGATGAATACATGAAAGGCATCGTTGTTCCGATGCGTCAAGAATTGGCAGCTCAAGGATTCACGGAATTACTGACAGCCGAAGACGTCAATGGCTTTATGGCAGAGGCGTCAGGCACTAGCTTAATCGTGATTAATTCGATTTGCGGTTGTGCTGCTGGAATTGCACGTCCAGGCGTTATTGAAGCGTTGAAAGAGACCTCTGCAAAACCGGATCATTTAGTAACGGTTTTTGCGGGACAAGATAAAGAAGCAACCGAACAAATGCGCAGCTTTTTTGATGAAGTTCCGCCTTCTTCGCCTTCAGTGGCCGTAATGAAAGATGGCGAGTTGGCGTATTTCATTCCACGTGAACAGATTGAAAACCATTCAGTTGAACAAGTTTCTAGCCATTTAACACAAGTGCTGGATCAAGTTGCATCACAGTGAACATGATAGCCACTACTGCTTACCGGCCAAACGGGATTACTGATCAAATGGCCAAACAGGCGGCAAGAGATTTAGGCATTCCGTTTGTTGTCCGCAATAAGCGTTCCATCCCCAAGCTTCATGTAGAAGAACAAAAGGATGTGCTGGTGGCAGCGAAAGAACGGCTTGAGTTTTACCCAATGGGTGAAACGGAGCCGTTCTTTTTTCATCCGAGTTCCGCTGCATTTCGCACAAAACGTCCGCTGCACGAGGATCCACTGATTGAAGTGTCTGGACTGGAACCGGGAGATTCGTTTGTCGATTGCACATTGGGAATGGCGACGGATGCGATTGTCGTTTCGCAATTTGTAGGGGCAGAAGGGCATGTCACAGGCTGCGAAAGAAATGAGGCATTTGCATATATTGTACGCAAAGGCTTGAAAGCGTACACGGCGATGCCACATTTGACAGAAGCGATGAGAAGGATTGATGTTATTGCGGGAGATGCGATCGCGTACCTTGCTGAACTGCCGGACAATGCTGTCGATGTCATTTATATGGATCCAATGTTCACGCAAACAATCGGTGAATCTTCTAATTTCAAACCGGTGCGCACTACGGCCGATATGGGTCAGTTGACGCAGCGTTGGGTCGATGAAGCGGTACGCGTGGCAAAAAAAAGTGTCGTTTTCAAAGCGCATTTCCGTTCAACCGATTTTGAAGCCTTTGGTTTTAAGCGCCGCGTGCGACCGAATACAAAATTTCATTACGGCATCATTGATTGTCGGAAAAAATAAAAAAGGCCGGTGGAAGAGTGTGATATCTTCCGCCGGCCTTTTAATTTGTAGATATACTGAGTTTATTGTTTCGGTTAATTGCGTTGCAGCAATTAATCAGTGAAACTTAGAGATGTTAAGTAAACAAGTAGTACTAATAATCCTAAACCGATCAGCAATGAAGCATCCATGGAAAGTTCCCCCTTTAATTCAAAAAAACAGAGCTAAATGATTAACTTTATTGTACAATGATTTTTAAGAAGATGAAACCTTTAACCTTGAAAATCGTATAATAAAGCAAAGGGTTTTACAAAAGTTTTATAAAATGTTCAAAATTGAAGGTGATGCAGATGAACAAATGGGTGCAGAAGTCGCTGATGATTGCTGTCGCTGTATTGACTCTTGGGGCAATTCCTCCTAGCCATATGCTTTGGGAATCGTTATTGGATGATAAAGCTCATAATGATTCGCAGCCAGCGCAAGAAAAAGACAAACAATACTTATACGATTGGGTTGATCCCGGCGAATTCTATTTCGGAGATCCTTCCATTCTTCAGACTGCCCATAAATCGGCAGAGGAACAATCTTATTTGAAATTCGGCAGCCGCATCGGTCCAATCATTGACGAACAGTTTCGGACGGTCATCTTGCCGAATATGCAACAAGCAATCGACTTGCACTTATCGCAATTTGGTGATGCTGAACTTAGGAAATTAGCGATATCTGAAAAACCTTCCGGCGACCATGCTGAGAAAATATTTCATATTTACAACATGGACACCAATAAAGATGCCATTCGCTTTCATGTAAGAACGGAGAAGAAGCCGCAGGAAGGGTATTTCTTCAATTTTCACTACCATCTAGCGGATGACAATTTCCAGCAGCATATAACGTTAGGTGATATTTATTGGTCAAAAAATACACCGCCTAAATGGCTTTCATGAATAATTATTTGACGTAAGCTTGATAATTTGAAAAATTACACTGTAAAGGTGGCGCGGGTCTGTACATGGATCTAGCGCCACCTTTTTTGAATGATGTGGACAACTTGCATCCACAGGGATTTTTTTAAGCTTTTTTGTTATGATGAATATAATATTGGAGGCGACTAGAAATGGAACAATATTTGAATTTATGCAATCATATTTTACATACTGGAGCGACTAAGGAAGACCGGACGGGTACAGGAACTTTGAGTGTGTTCGGACACCAGATGCGCTTTGATCTATCACAAGGCTTTCCTTTGATGACAACGAAAAAAACAGCGTTTCGGCTTATCGTTTCCGAGCTGTTATGGTTTATAAAAGGCGATACGAATGTAAAATCGCTTATCGAAGAAAATAATCACATATGGGACGAATGGGCGTTTGCCAAATGGGTGAATAGTGCGGAATATGCAGGGCCGGATATGATGGATTTCGGCCGCAGAGCGAATAACGATCTTGAATTCGCATCGGTGTATAAAGAACAAATGAATATTTTTCAGGAGAAAATTGTCAAAGAAGAAGGATTTGCCGAAACGTATGGCGACCTGGGACCGGTTTATGGTAAACAATGGCGCTCTTGGGCAAAAACCGACGGTGGTACAATCGATCAATTGAAAAATGTCATTGACTCGATCAAGCGGAATCCGGATTCCAGACGCCATATTGTGACTGCATGGAATCCGGAATTCATTGAAGAAATGGCGCTGCCTCCTTGTCACATCATGTTTCAATTTTATGTCGCGGACGGCAAGCTATCTTGTCAACTTTATCAGCGCAGTGCGGATGTGTTTCTCGGAATGCCTTTCAATATTGCATCGTATGCATTGCTAACGCATCTAATTGCGCGGGAATGCTCGCTTGAAGCAGGGGATTTTGTCTACACAACTGGCGACACGCATCTTTATTCCAATCACTTGGAACAGGTCAAGGAACAATTATCTCGAACACCGAAAGCATTGCCAACGCTGAAAATCGACAGCGAAGGAAAATCCATTTTTGATTTGGAAACTTCGGATATCACAGTTGAAGGATATGATCCACATCCACGAATTAAAGCACCTGTAGCGGTTTAATTTTTAAAGGGAAAGAGGGAGAAAACATGATTTCATTGATGGTGGCACATGACCCTGGTTTTGTTATCGGTAAAGACAACCAATTGCCATGGCATATTCCGGAAGACCTTGCCTATTTCAAGAAACATACAGTTGGCAAAGGCATGGTGATGGGGCGCAATACATACGAATCGATCGGCCGGCCGCTGCCTAAACGCCGCAACATCATCGTTACGCGCAATCATGCTTATCAAGCGGAAGGCGCAGACGTTGTTCACTCGATTGATGAAGCCATCCGCTTAGCTGAAGAAGTGCACGAAGAAGTGATGGTTATTGGCGGTGAACAGATTTTTCGATCGGTGTTGCCAATAGCGGATCGTCTCTACATCACATTGGTCCACAAAACCTTCGAAGGGGACACTTATTTTCCGGAATATGGCGACGAATGGCAATTAGTGAATAAATCCGAACAGCAATTGTCCGGTGATATTCCATTCTCCTATTTAGTTTTTGAGCGAAAGGAACGGTCATGATCTTATGTATAACTCAATAAGGACCTTCTCGTACCTATTCGGCTATTTGCCGATTGCGGCGGTCCATTTAAAAAGATTTCAAGCTAGAAAAAATGAGATGGATTTGACAGAATACGATTCACTGATTTATTCCCAACCCCAAAAATGGGCTAAGGGCATTATGAAAAGAACGAAAAGCACAATCAATATTTCAGGTTTGGACAATTTGCCGGAAGGCCCAGTGCTGTTTGTGAGCAACCACGAAGGCAATTTCGATATTCCTGTGCTATTGTCGACTATACCAAAACCATTTGGGTTTATTTCGAAAAAAGAAGTGAATAAATTTCCGGTTTTGCCAACATACATGGAAGAAATGAATTGTGTGTTCATTGATCGCAGCGATCGCAGAAGTGCTTTGAAATCGATCGGTGATACCGTTGAAAAGCTGAAACAAGGCCATTCGATATTGATCTTCCCGGAAGGCACACGCAATAAAGGCGGAGAGCTTGGAGAATTCAAAGCGGGCTTTATACGCATTGCGAAAGATTCAAGTGTACCGATTGTGCCCATTGCAATCAGTGGAACTTCTGAAATCATGGAAAAAAACAATAATAAAGTAAAGCCTGGAAATGTATCCGTTCAAGTGCTAAAGCCGATTCCTCCCGGGTTTATTTTGCAGGAAGATGCGAAAACAATGGGAACGAACATTCGCGCGATCATTGAACAAGCATTGGCAAACCCCGATAAATAAGGCGGGCATTCTCCAGTAAAGAGAATAACGGGTTTAAGGAAAGCCCGTTTAAGGAAAACAGTATATATTTGTATAGAGGAGTGACTTCATGTCTAAAATTCACATTGTTACCGACTCAGCTTCAGATTTAAGCCCTGAAGTGGTCGAGAAATATAATTTGCACGTTGTACCATTGAAC
>JBFIXY010000021.1:0-12885 GCA_041605655.1 Planococcus sp. (in: firmicutes)
ATCCATAAAAGGTTTTTCCGAAACCTTACTAGATGGAGCTTACGAAGATCCTGGGACATGTGTTTCTTTTTTGGAAATTATTCATAAAGAAAGCAATCGACTAGAGATGTTGATTGAAGATCTTTTGGAACTTTCCCGGGTAGAACAAGCAGGCTTTAAAGTGGATGCTTATCCAACCGATATGAAAGCGGTTATTTACCAAGTAGGCGAAATGGTGCAAAAAAAATTGGAGCAGAAGCACATTGAGTTGAATTTGCAGCTTGATCCGATAATTGTTCAAGGTGATCCGAACCGGCTCATTCAAGTGATGATGAATTTAGTAGTCAACGCCATCACCTATTCTTCTGTTCAAACCAAAATCACCATCCGATTATTCAAGCGTAATGGAGAAGCCATCATTGAAGTCGAAGATCAAGGAATCGGTATCGAAGAAGAAGAAATTAGCCGTTTGTTTGAACGCTTTTATAGGGTAGACCGAGCGAGAAGCCGGAATTCTGGGGGGACCGGATTGGGTTTATCCATCGTTAAACATTTAATCGAAGCACATCATGGCAAGGTGGAAGTGAAAAGCGAACCTGGTAAAGGTTCGACGTTCATCATCCACTTGCCATTAGCAAGTTAATCTAGGAGGAACATATGGAAACACACCCATTTTTGCCGATTATTATTGGCACTGACATGAACGCCTACAATATGGCCATTTCGTTTCACGAAGCGTATGGCATCAAACCGGTATTGGTCGGCAAAGAACCATTGTCATTTACAGCAATGAGTACAATCACAGAAACAATTGAATTACGGTCGGGCATATCCGATGCAAGCCAGTTCGCTGGCATCATGACTGCAATCGCCCAAAAATACAGAACTCCGGGCAAGACGTTGCTTCTTGTCGGTACGAATGATTTATACGTGCGATTAATCATCGAGAATGCAGCAATTCTAAAAGAATTTTTTGTCTTTAATTATATTTCCGAAGATTTGATGAACCAGCTGCAAGTCAAATCGAATTTCTATAAATTATGTGCAGAACATGGAATCGATGCACCGACTACGTATTTTTACGATTGCAAATCTGCTGAACCTTTCGAAGAACAGATGATGTATCCTGTTATCGTCAAACCGAGTAACGGCATCGCGTATAACTTGAACAAATTTGCAGGCCAGCAGAAAGTCTATAAAGTGGAAAACCCGCGCGAGCTGCAAAACGTCATCAAAACAATTGTCGACAGTGGCTATGACGATGAACTGATCATCCAGGATTTCATTCCGGGTGATGATACGTATATGTGGGATTCGGTTATTTATGCCAGTTCGAAAGGCAAAACCCAGCTTGTGACATTTGCCCAAGTGGTGTTGCAAGAACATACTGTAACAGCCATCGGCAATTACACTGCTTTGATTACACGCTACAATAAGGAAATGATGGTGAAGTTGCAAAACTTCCTTGAAGCGGTCGGCTATACCGGTTTCGCTAATTTCGATTTGAAATTTGATGAGCGGGATGGCAAGTTCAAAGTATTTGAAGTGAACATTCGCCAAGGTCGCTCGAGTTATTACGTCACTGCACTAGGCCATAATATGGCGACTTCTCTCGTTGATGACTTGATTCACCGTGTCGAGAAGCCTGTGACGTATTTGAATGAAGACTTCCTTTTTACGGTTGTACCGAAAATCGTGCTTCGTAAATTCGTCGAGAACAAAGCTGTTCAAAAAGATATTAAAGAACTGCTGAAAAAAGGGAAATACGGAAACCCGTTATTCTATAAAAAAGACAAACATTTAAAGCGTAAATTGTATTTATTTGCACGACAAATCAATTATTACAAAAAATACAAGAACAACCAGTGGTGATTTTACAAAAGGTTAACACTGGCTTCACAAACAAATGTTATTGTTTAATAGAACCCCCTTCAACCGCATGAAGGTAAAAAGAGCCCTCCCCAGGGCTCTTTTTCTATTTCTGAAACTATTTTAAAAGAATGCCGTATATTAAGAGAAGAAATAAGGGGGGATTATCATGTCCGTGAAAAAAATATTGGCAATCATCGGATTGTCTATTGCGGGACTCTTGCTATTGATCGCTGTGTTTACCTCGTGGTACACCGTCGATGAATCGGAACAAGCTGTCATCGTAACATTCGGTGTTGCCAATGAGACGATTGTAGAACCGGGGCTGCACTTCAAGATGCCGTGGCCGATTCAAAAGGCTGAAATTCTTTCGAAAGAAACGTACAGTCTGCAATTCGGCTATAACCAAAATGCTGAAGGGGAAATCGTCGCTTTTGATAAAGAAACGAAAATGATTACAGGTGATGAGAATATCGTATTGACGGATTTGGTTGTGCAATGGAAAATTACCGATCCGAAAAAATACCTTTTCAATGCTGAAAACCCACAAGATGTGTTGCACGATGCCACTTCGGCGTCAATTCGTTCAATCATAGGAAGTTCGCTTATCGATGACGCGCTAACTTCCGGTAAGGCTGAAATTGAAGCAGAGACGCGTGACTTGCTTGCTTCCTTAATGGAAAAATACGATTTCGGCATTACGGTGCTGGCAGTGAAATTGCAGGATGTGGAATTGCCGAATGAAGAAGTTCGCGCCGCGTTTACGAACGTTACGGATGCACGCGAAACGATGAACACCAAAATCAATGAAGCGCGAAAGTACGAAAACCAAAAGCGTAATGAAGCTTTAGGCGAAAAAGCGGCCATCAATTCACGCGCTGAAGGACAAAAGGTCGCCCGTGTGGAACAAGCACTCGGAGACGTAGCGCTATTCGATAAATTGTATGCCGAATACAAAACCAACCCAGAAGTGACGAGACAGCGGATTGTTTTGGAAACGCTCGAGTCCGTATTGCCGAACGCAAAATTGTACATTATGAACGACGAAGGCGGAACGATGAAATATTTGCCGCTTGATGGACTGCAAACTGTCGTCCCACCCGTCGCTGAAGAAGGGGGAGGAAACTGATGGAGCCGAACAATCCGCAAAACAACTCAGTAAAACCGAACCCTTGGCAAAAACCGTTAAAACCGAAAAAGCCGAGAGAACCGAGAGAACCTATTAATTTTAAGAAATACTGGAAGTTGATCACTGGATTATCGATTGTCCTTTTTGTGTTGCTCATATTGATGACGAATGTTTATGTTGTGAAAGAGAATGAGTACAGAGTCGTCCGCCAATTCGGGGAAGTGGTCGGCATTTACGAAGATCCAGGACTACGCATGAAAATCCCTTTTATTCAAAGTGTCAGCACGCTGCCAAAATATTTGATGACGTACGATGTGTCCGAAGCGGAAATCAATACGAAAGATAAAAAACGCATCATTATCGACAATTACGCAGTGTGGCACGTCGTCAATCCTCGTGAATTGATTACAAACGCCGTCACAATCGTCAATGCGGAGTCTCGCATGGAAGAGTTTATCTATTCCGTTGTACGGACGGAACTTGGCCAATTGGATTACGATGAAATCATCAATGATGAAAATTCATCGCGCGGAAGTTTGAATGATAACGTCACCTCCCGCGTCAATGAATTGCTCGCAAAAGATCAATACGGCATCCGCGTTGTGGATGTCCGCATGAAACGTACCGATTTGCCAGAGGAAAACGAACAATCCGTTTATACACGAATGATTTCCGAACGCGATTCGACCGCTCAGGATTATTTGTCGCAGGGTGATGCGAAAAAACGCGAAATCGAAGCGCAAGCGGATCGTGAAGCACAGGAAGTAATCGCTTCTGCCAAAAAAGAAGCAGCCTTGATCCAGTCTGAAGGAGAATCGGAAGCGGCTAAAATCTACAACGAATCTTTTTCGAAAGATCCCGAGTTTTATAAGCTATACCGTTCGTTGCAGTCTTACTCGAAAACAATCGGGGAAGATACGGTGATCATCTTACCGTCCGATTCGCCATATGCCCAAATACTCTCCGGGAATTTGGAATAACCGCAAGCCGTCATTTCTCTTCTTTTTACCCGCGTGGTAAAATGAAAGGAATGACGGCTTTTGTTGATGAGAGGGGTAATAATGTGGCAAAAAAGATTTTATTATTAGACGGGAATAGTTTGGCATACCGCGCATTTTTCGCGCTGCCGCTTTTGACAAATGAACAAGGAATCCATACAAACGCAGTATATGGTTTTACAATGATGCTTCAAAAAATACTGGAAGAAGAACAGCCGACGCATATGATTGTCGCGTTCGATGCTGGGAAGACGACGTTCCGCAACGAAATGTTCGGGGAATACAAAGGCGGGCGTCAAAAAACGCCGCCGGAATTGTCTGAGCAATTTCCTTATTTGCGTAAATTGATCGATGCATATCGGATCAAAACCTATGAATTGCCGAATTATGAAGCGGATGACATTATCGGTACATTGAGCCTGGAGGCCGAAAAAGAAGGCGATGAAGTGATCGTCATTTCCGGCGACAAGGATTTAACACAGCTCGCTTCGGCTTCAACAACCGTATATATTACCCGTAAAGGGATGACGGACATTGAAAAATACACTGTCGAACATATCCGTGAAAAATACAATTTATCGCCTTTGCAGATCATTGACATGAAAGGGCTCATGGGAGATGCATCGGATAACATTCCGGGCGTTCCTGGAGTAGGCGAGAAAACAGCATTGAAATTGCTTGCAGCGCATGAAAGTGTAGAGGGCGTCTACGAGGCGATTGACCAACAAAAAGGCAAGATGAAAGAAAAACTTGTGGCCAATGAAGATCTTGCTTACTTGAGCAAGAAATTAGCGACCATTGAACGCGGGGCACCGATCGAAATTTCCATAGAGGAATTGTCTTACCCGGGACCCGATCATGATGAATTGGTCAAGGTGTGGAACGAGCTTGCGTTCAAAACGCTTTTGGAAAAACTCGATTATACGGCAGAAGAAACAGAGAAAAAAGAATTGGCATTTGAAGTGTTGACGGAGATTGATGCAACAATTCTTCAAGATGAAATGGCCGTTCATCTCGAAATGTATGATGAACAATACCACACAGCGGATATGCTTGGTGTGTCTTTGGCGACCGCTGAAAAGACATATGTCGTTTCAATGGAGACGATCCAACAATCTGCCGCTTTTAAAGAATGGTTTGCGGATGGGACGAAAAAGAAATACATGTCGGATTCAAAAGCGGCAACGGCTGCCTTTTTCCGATGCGGTCTTGAAGTGGACGGTGTCGAATTCGATTTGATGCTTGGTGCATATATCGTCAATCCATCATTAACGTATACGGACTTGGCAAGTATCGTCCAAGAATACGGTTATACAGAAGTAGCTCAAAACGAGCAGATTTACGGCAAAGGTGCAAAGAAAGCGGTACCTGAAGCGGACATCGTTAATGAGCACATGGCGAGAAAAGCCCGCACGATTTGGGAAGTCCGCCCGTTGGTTTTGAAAAAACTTAAAGAAAACGAGCAATTTGATTTGTACGACAAATTGGAATTGCCGTTAGCCACGATACTCGGAGAAATGGAATCGTATGGCGTTAAAGTGGACAAAGAGCAATTAGAGGAAATGGGCAAGGAATTGTCTCATAAGCTGGAGAAAATCGAATTTGATATTTACGGCTTGGCAGGAGAAAAGTTCAACATCAATTCACCGAAGCAACTCGGGGTCATCCTTTTCGAGAAACTGGACTTGCCCGTGCAGAAAAAGACGAAAACGGGTTATTCTACAGCTGCAGACGTCTTGGAAAAACTAGAAGGCAAACACGAAATCATTTCATATATTTTGATGTACCGTCAATTAGGCAAAATTCGTTCTACTTATATAGAAGGTTTGCTAAAAGAGATCCACGAAGATGGCAAAATCCATACGCGTTTTCAACAGGCACTTACAACAACAGGGCGTTTGAGTTCGATCAATCCGAACTTGCAAAACATTCCTGTTCGCTTGGAAGAAGGACGGAAAATCCGCAAAGCATTCGTTCCATCGCAAGCGGGTTGGGTCATGGTGGCAGCGGATTATTCACAGATTGAATTACGTGTGCTGGCAGATATGTCAAAAGACGCAAGCCTCATCGATGCGTTTCAACACGATATGGACATCCACACGAAAACAGCCATGGATGTTTACGGGGTAAGCGCTGAGGAAGTGACGCCAAATATGCGCCGTGCTGCAAAAGCGGTTAACTTCGGTATTGTCTACGGCATCAGCGATTACGGCTTATCTCAGAATTTGAATATAACCCGCAAAGAAGCGGCGGAATTCATCGACACGTACTTGAAGAGCTTTCCTGGAGTTAAGCAATATATGGATGAAAGCATCCGAATGGCGAAGAAAAACGGTTTTGTCACGACGATCATGAACCGTCGCCGCTATTTGCCGGACATCAACAGTTCGAATTTCAACCTTCGCAGTTTTGCGGAACGGACGGCGATGAATACGCCGATTCAAGGAAGTGCTGCTGATATTATCAAAAAAGCGATGATCGATATGGCGGATGCATTAAAGCGTGAAAACATGCAGACACGTATGTTGCTTCAAGTTCATGATGAATTGATTTTTGAAGCGCCGCCAAATGAACTTGAAAAATTGAAAACCTTGGTGCCACAAGCAATGGAATCGGCTGTTACATTAAATGTTCCGCTGAAAGTCGATTTTGCTCATGGTGATACTTGGTATGATACAAAATGATAGGAGGGCTGACGGATGCCAGAACTTCCTGAAGTGGAAGGCGTCGTACGCCAAATAAGTCCGATTGCCGCTGGCAAGAAAATCCGCAATGTGTTTGTTTCGGACATCATTCGCAAATCTAAGTTGAATGGTAGAGAGGCGATTATCAAAAAGATGGATGCGGATGAGTTTATTAGCAGGTTGGTCGGCTCGGAAATCGTCCGAGTCGAGCGACGCAGCAAATATATATATTTTACGATGGAAAAAGAACACGAATTTTTATTGGTCAACCATTTGGGTATGACGGGAGCTTGGTTTTACGTGGAGAACCTGTTGGCGATTCCGGAAGAGAAGTTCCGTCGTCATGTTCATGTGGTATTGACGCTCGATGATGGCAATTTACTAGCCTATTCGGACATTCGGCGATTCGGTGAAATGCGTTTGCTTAATGAGGAAGCGGATTTTCCGCCGCTCTTGTTGATGGCGCCGGAGCCGTTTGCTGAAGACGCGCTGGAGCATTTTCTCAACATGGCTGAACGGCCAAAATACAGCGCAAAGCCGATCAAAGAAGTGATCATGGACGGACAAGTGATCTCAGGCTGCGGCAATATTTATGCTACCGAAGCATTGTTCCGGATGAAAATTCATCCGAATCGGGCGGCAGGGCGTATAAGCCGCGTCCGTAAAATCCAATTGTTCCAAGCGGTCGCCGCAATTTTGCTTGAAAGCATCGAAGCAGGAGGCAGCACCATTTCAGATTATCGCAATATAAACGGTGAATCAGGGCGTATGCAAGACCGTTTCGGCATGTACGGCAAAAAACAATGCATGGAGTGTGGCGCAGCAACGAAGTCTTTGCAAATCGCAGGACGTACTTCGGTCTATTGCCCAACATGCCAAAAATGAGGGATTAATAATGATCATTGGGTTAACAGGGAGTATAGCGAGTGGGAAAAGCACGGTTTCGCACATGTTGAAAGAGCTTGGCTATCCGATAGTCGATGCCGATCTGGTTGCACGTCAAGTCGTGGAACCAGGCAGTGAAACATTGCAGAAAATAAATGAGGCGTTCGATGCGTCTGTTATCTTGCCGGATGGAACATTGGACCGTAAAAAAGTAGGAGATCTTATTTTCAACGATCCGGAAAGCCGGAAACGCTTGAATGATATTATTCATCCCGCTATCCGAAAAGAAATGCTTCGCCAACGTGCGGCATACGTTGCCGAAGGGCATCAGGTGGTCATTATGGACATTCCATTGTTATTTGAAAGTCAGCTCCAGCATTTGGCGGACAAAATACTGGTGGTCAGCGTCACGGAAGAAAATCAATTGAAACGGCTCATTAAGCGCAATGGCTTATCTGAAAATGAAGCGGCGGCTCGTATTTCTTCGCAATTGCCAATGACCATCAAAGAAGCAGGTGCAGATGCCATTATCTATAATAATGGCACGATTGAAGAAACAAAATGGCAACTTAACCGCATCTTAGAAGAGTGGAATGTCGGCATTTTGTAAGAAAAATTTCTCGAACGAACTTTAAGGTTCCAGTATCCGTAAAATGTGTTATACTATATAACGAAATAAAAATAAAAGTATAACTTATTTAATGGGGGACTCATAAATGACAGTTTCTATTGCGATTAATGGATTTGGCCGCATCGGCCGTATGGTTTTCAGACAAGCGATT
This sequence comes from Planococcus sp. (in: firmicutes), assembly GCA_041605655.1. Lineage (GTDB taxonomy): Bacteria > Bacillota > Bacilli > Bacillales_A > Planococcaceae > Planococcus. The sequence goes on from JBFIXY010000021.1 coordinate 8,327, forward strand.
CTAATGGACGACATTAAAATTGCGGCAGTCAACGCGAGTTATCCTGCAGCAACATTAGCTCATCTGATTAAGTATGACACAAATCACGGCACCTTCCAGGGTGAGGTCTCTCATGAAGAAGATGCATTAATTGTCAATGGCAAACGGGTTCAACTTGTAAGTGAACGCGATCCTTTATTGCTTCCTTGGGCTGAAATGGACATCGATATTGTCGTTGAAGCAACAGGGAAGTTCAATGCTCGCGAACGAGCGGCGCTTCACTTGGAAGCTGGAGCTAAAAAGGTTATTTTGTCTGCACCGAGTAAAGATGCGGATGTCACGATTGTCATGGGTGTTAATGAAGACGCACTTGAGATCGAGAAGCACGATGTCATCTCAAACGCGAGCTGTACAACAAATTGCTTGGCGCCGGTTGCGAAAGTATTGAACGATGCATTTGGAATCGAAAACGGTTTGATGACAACAGTTCATTCTTACACAAACGATCAAAAGAATTTGGACAACCCGCACAAAGATCTTCGACGCGCACGTGGATGTGCTCAATCGATCATCCCTACTTCTACGGGTGCCGCGAAAGCGCTGTCATTTGTACTTCCTGAACTCGAAGGCAAACTTCACGGCATGGCATTACGTGTTCCGACACCGAATGTTTCATTAGTGGACTTGGTAGTTGATGTTCAACAAGACGTTACGATTGAAGAAGTGAACGCTGCATTCGAAAGAGCTGCAGCAACTAACCTCGAAGGAATTCTGAGTGTGACAATGGAGCCTTTGGTCTCTATCGACTTCAATACGACAGAACAATCGGCGATTGTTGATGGTTTATCCACAATGGTAATCTGCAACCGCAAAGTAAAAGTGCTCGCTTGGTATGATAACGAGTGGGGCTACTCAGCGCGCTTGGTTGAATTAACAAAAAAAGTAGCGAAATCTATGGTTTACGCTCGATAATTAACATAAGCTGCAGCCGGTGCAAACCGGTGTGCGGCTTTTTTTCTGTAAAAAACTCCATAAAAAAAATAAATGAATTGAGTTAATATGATTGCTTTTCAATTCAATACATCATATACTAACATTCGTAGTCAAAAAACGGCTACTCACTTCTTCGTTTCTTGAAGCTTGACGATGGAACGGACGGAGCAATATTTATTCACATGACTGCTTAAAGGGTTAGGACCTCTTTGGACTAACTTTCCCCCGTGGTAGTCTACTTTGAATATTTTGCGCACTAAAACAAAATGATATCAAAGGGGGAAACGAACCATGGAAACAATGGGACGTCACGTAATTGCAGAACTTTGGCAGTGTGATTTTGACAAATTAAACGATATGGATTTTATCGAACAAACTTTTGTTGATGCAGCACTAAAATCCGGAGCAGAGGTTAGAGAAGTAGCTTTTCACAAATTTGCACCTCAAGGCGTAAGCGGGGTAGTCATCATTTCTGAATCGCATTTAACGATCCACAGCTTCCCGGAACATGGCTATGCAAGTATCGATGTTTATACTTGCGGCGATCTTGATCCAACCATTGCAGCTAACTATATTGCAGAAGCGCTGAATTCTGGTACTCGCGAATTCGTAGAAGTGCCGCGCGGAATGGGCCCAGTTAGTGTTGGACAATCCAAAGTTTCAGTAAATGCATAATCCGTTAACATGAACGATACGAAGCAGGGGATCTGATCCCCTGCTTTTTCTTTTTCCAAAAATTTTGCATACCGTTTAGCCCACTTTCGTGCTGGCGCTGAATATTCTCAGTGTACATTAATAGAAGTTTATTGGATTGTGCGTAGTACAGTACTCAACAACCAAAAATTTTCATTCCATTTATATAATAACTAATAGCGCTATAATTTTGTTATACTTAGATTACTAGATTGAATGTTTAGGGAGAGGTCCAATATGAGATGTCCGTCTTGCCAGCATAATGGCACACGTGTCGTGGATTCACGACCAGTAGATGATAATAAATCCATACGGAGGCGCAGGGAGTGTGAAGCTTGCGGTTACCGCTACACCACTTTTGAAAAAGTGGAAGAAATGCCTTTGATTGTAGTGAAAAAAGATGGTTCACGCGAAGAGTTTAGCCGCGAGAAAGTGTTGCGTGGATTGATCCGGGCGTGCGAGAAGCGTCCAGTTCCGTTGGAAACGTTGGAAAACCTTGTTTTCGATATCGAAAAGGAGCTTCGCCGTACCGGCAATGCCGAAGTGAAGTCCGAGGAAGTCGGAGAACTTGTCATGAACCGCTTAGCTGCAATCGATGAAGTGGCGTATGTCCGATTTGCATCGGTTTATCGCCAATTCAAAGACATTACGGTCTTTATCGACGAGTTGAAGGATTTATTGGACAAGAACCCGAATGGTAAGAAACCCGATTAAGGTGGTGTAATATGTCTGCACTTTATAAAGAACTGCAGCCTCCGGATTCGTTTAAAATTCGGCTGCCGTACCCGTTTTCAAATTATGACCGCCAGCTATTGACGCTTCTTTATCAGCCGATGATCGGTGCAGAAGCAACCGCTTTCTATTTGACACTCTGGGCAGAAGGTGAAGCGCCTGGCGACGAAGCGACCCATTATGTATTGATGAATACTCTTGGTATCTCGGTTGCGAAGCTATTCGATTCGCGCATTAAACTTGAAGCCATTGGATTGTTGAAAACGTTCAAGAAAGACGACGGCCATCGTTCATTCATCTACGAATTATGTCCGCCGCTCGATCCGAAAACGTTCTTTCAAGATCCTTTGTTGTCCATGTTCCTATTTAGTAAGATAGGGGAAAACGCTTATCGGAAAGTGCGGGAACGTTTTTTGAACCCGACAGATATCGGAGATGGATATGAGGAAGTGTCACGCACCTTCACGGATATTTTCCGCCCGGTTCATGCAAAAGCTGGCTATCCGCCTGAAGCGAAGGATTTGCATGAACGCAAAAAAGGGGCTTACCAAGCAGAATCGGATTTTGATTTCGACTTATTGCTTCAAGGATTATCTGAACAATTAGTGCCTAAACGCGTGTTGACGGCTTCTATCCGTAATGTTATCGGGAAATTATCGTATTTATATAGTTGGGGACCACTGGAAATGCAAAAAGTGGTTTTGCTGGCGATTGACGAAGAATACAAATTGACTTCCGAAAGTTTGAAGAAAGCGGCTTCGGAATATTACAAATTGACGGTGGCGACCACTGCGCCGCAACTTGTCCATGTTCAGAAGGAAGAAAAGCCTCAAGAACAGCAAAGTGGACCGAAAACCAGACAAGAGGAGTTGATTCTTTATTTGGAATCGGCTGCACCTGTCGAAGTATTACGGGACATCGCCAATGGCAATGAACCATTGCCGGCTGATGTCCAGCTCGCCAATCAGCTCGTCATTCAACACGGCATGGAGCCGGCCGTCGTCAATGTATTGCTGCAATATGTGTTATTGCGCACCGATATGAAATTGACGAAAGCGTACGTGGAAAAAATTGCGTCGCACTGGCTTCGAAAAAATGTTACGACGGCTAAAGAAGCGATGGAGCTTGCGCGCATTGAACACGAGCAATATGTGAAGTGGAAGTCAGAAGGTTCACCAACGTCCTCCTCAAAAGCGCCAGCCCGCCAGAACAGAGGCAAGCCGCTTCGTGAGGAAAAGCTGCCGGAATGGTTTTATACAAAAGAAGAAACCTCAGTCGCAGCTAGTCCAAAAAACGAAAGTTTGGAAATTGAGAAACAAAAGCTTCTCGCTAAATTGGCGATGAAGAAAGGGAAAGGTGATTAAATGGAGCCGATTCGCGAAACATTGAAACGCGTGGTGAACGCCCCGGCTTTTTCAGAGCGCTATAATGACATGCGCAAGGAAGTGCTTGAGCATCCAGGCGTCCAGAAATTCCTGGAACAACATTCCTCGGAAATCGACAAAAGCACTGTAGACCGCGGACTACACAAATTATACGAATACATTGACCAGTCCCACGACTGCCATAAATGTCCGAGCTTTGAAGGTTGTGTCAACCACTTAAAAGGCTTTGAACCGAATTTGGTGCTCGAACGCGGCACGATCGGCATTTCCTATACGGCGTGCCGATTGAAAAATGCCCACGACAATAAACGTCGAGCGTCCTCGATGATCCACAGCATGTACATGCCTAAAGAAGTGATGCAAGCGACGCTTGATGAATTCGAACCGGATGACAGCCGCATGGAGTCATTCCGTGCAGTCGGTAAATTTTTGGATGAAACGACGGGTCCTGGCGATATGCCTGAAAAAGGCTTGTATCTTTACGGCAAGTTCGGTGTCGGTAAATCTTATTTGCTGAGTGCTGTCGCCAATGAACTTGCAGACATGAATATCCGTTCGGTCTTGGTATTCGTTCCGGAATTCATGCGTGAAATGAAACAGGCAATCGGGGATCAGACGCTTCAAGAAAAAGTCGATTACGTGAAAAAGGCCGATGTGTTGATGCTTGATGACATCGGAGCGGAAGCGATGTCGAGCTGGACGCGCGACGAAGTGCTCGGCACCATTTTGCATTACCGGATGGCTGAGAAGCTGCCGACGTTCATGACATCGAACTTC
>JBFIXY010000022.1:0-12758 GCA_041605655.1 Planococcus sp. (in: firmicutes)
AGCCAATTCATGGATGCTGCGCGCCGTTTCTTCTGCCATTACGCGGATGACGATACTTTCTTTTGTCAGGACAGAAGGAAGTGTAGATATTCTAAAATAATATGGGAGTTCGTGAATTGAGAGATGAAAAGAGCCTGTTTGAGGTTTTCGTTTTTCGCTCATGTCTAAAAGGGAAAGGTATTTGAAATAGGCAATCATGCGATCACCAAGATCAAGGGGGATTTTCATTACTTGCCGCAACGCGTGGAACGTTCGAAAAGAGACGTCGTAGTCGATTAGACCGGGTTTGATATGAATGTCTGTTGTGCTGCTCTCTACCGCTTGGCAAAGCAATTGGGTGCATCTGCGTTCAACGATTTCTAGCATAGCCGCCTCCTGTCCTGAGTATTGAATTAGGGCCGCCGCCCTATTCCCCATTAGTATAACCGGCGTATTTCCAGAAGAAAATAGATTGTGCCAAAATAAATTTTTGAACGTCGATTCCATGGCAAATCTCATTTTCCAACTATTTTTTAACCTTTCTTAAATATCTTGGAAAATTCATACACGTGTTTGTCACAAAGAATCGTCATCTCGCTGTTTACACATTCACTTTGTTTCCTATATAATAAATAAGAGATTATTGTGTTGTGGCAAAGGAGGGATTACCCATGGATAAGATGTTCAAATTAATGGGATGGTGGACTGGAATTTTCGCAGTTCTGTTTTATGTAGGCGATATGGTGGAAGTATCATTATTGATGGTCGCTAACACTGGATTATTTGTACTTCTTGGATTCTTAAATATTTCTGAACGCATGTACATGTACATTTTCGCAGCTTACTTAACTGTATTCTTCGTAGGTTTCACGTATTACACGACGTTCATCCATATTCCCGGTGCTGGACATTAATTAACGAAACGAAACCAAAAGCAAAAAGCGGCCAAATTTGGCCGCTTTTTTATTTTGGCTGTATAAATGCATTTCGACCGTTATACCGTCGCTAAACGTCAACGCCCTTGCAAGAACGGATTAAAGCGCTTTTCCTGTTCAGGCGTGGTTTCAGGTCCATGTCCCGGATACAAAATCATGTGCTCCGGCAATGACAACAGCGAGTCGTTGATCGACTTCAATAATTTCTTTTCAGAACCATCGATCAAATCCGTCCGTCCGATGCTTCCGCGGAACAATGTATCGCCCACAATGGCAAAACCTTCCGTACCGAATGAATAAGACACGCTCCCTGGTGAATGACCAGGTGTGTGGTACACATCCATTTTAAAGTCTGCAATGACCAATTCCTTTTCATCTTCAATCAGTATATCCGCATCTTTCATGCGATAATCCGGCACCATTGCATATTTGCCGGAACCATTCAAATTCGGCTTAGCGAGCCAGTCTTTCTCAAGCTTGTGCAAATATGCAGGAATATCGTATTTATCCCGCAGCACATCCATTGCTCCGATATGATCAAAATGCGCATGCGTCAGCAAAATAGCTAATGGGGTAAACTGCTTTTTCTGAAGAAATGCGATGACTTTATCCGCTTCTTCGCCCGGATCGAAAATCAGGCATTCTTTGGCATCATTTGAAATGATGTAGCAATTGGTCTGGATCGGACCCAATTCCATTTGGTTTATCTTTAACATTTTCTTCACCTCATTTAAATTATAGCATCCTTAGAGTTCATCAGACCGACAATATTATAGCTCGACAAACATCGGGAATTTCTTTACAATATAATAGAACACGACGGCACTGGCTGTTAATGTTGAAGGGAGTGTCATAGATGAACTTGCTTATGGTAATTTTTGGCCTTGTCGCTGTTTTGGCAGCAATCGGCTCTGTACAAACCTTAAAAAACAAAGAAATTTTAGGATTCCTTTTTAACTTTGGTACGTTTGTGATTTTCGGTGCTTTCACAGTAGCGACCATCATTACACAAGGATATCCGCCAGGCCTGCACTAATTCCTGAAAGCCGATGCGTTTGCATCGGCTTTTTCTTTTTGCCTAAAAAGTGGCATTGCCGCAAAATGAAAAAGACGATTCGGAAAATGCTCTTTTCCGAATCGTCTTTTGATAGCTAGCTTGTTTCAAGCTATTGCGCTATTCATTTCAAACCACTGCCCAAGCAATTATTGCTGCAGTTTAGCTTCTTGTTCTTCAGTTAAGATCAATTCACCGTTTTTCTCATCATAGAATCTGAGCAAGTCGCCATTGATGATCGACTCGGAATAGTCCAGCTCCATCAATGCCGGTTCGATATATGGCTCACATTGTGCCATATCCGTTTCTTCGCCGGTTTCACTATCGTAGCATGTGTTGCCTGCGTAGACATTTTCACCGGTAACAAATCGACCGTCACGGAACACCACAAACTCTTCATGTTCTTCAGAGAACAAATCTCCACCGAACTGCATGTCTTTTTCCGTTTCCATGCCTAATAAATGCATGATTGTCGGACGCATATCGATTTGTCCGCCAACTTCCTCGTCCACATACCCTTCTCCAGATCCTGGAATGTGCACGAAGAATGGTACTTTTTGCAATTGTGCAGATTCAAACGGCGTAATTTCTTTGCCTAAATACTGCGCCATCGCTTCATTATGGTTTTCTGAAATTCCGTAATGATCACCGTACATGACGATGACCGAGTTTTCATAAAGACCTTTTGCTTTCAAATCATCGAACAACGCTTTCACCGATTCATCCAAATAGCGAGCTGTCTGGAAATAGCGGTTCACCGTACCTGAGTTCGAATCATACTCGTCGATCATCATGTCTTCATCGTCCAAATAAAACGGATGATGATTTGTCAATGTCAACAAACGGCTATAAAACGGCTGCGGCATTTCTGTCATGTGTTCGACAGATTGCTCCATGAACGGAATATCTTTCATGCCCCAGTTGACTGCTTGCCCTTCTCCTACAGAGAAGCTAGCAACGTCTTGGAATTCTTTCACACCAAGTGATTTGTACATCATGTCTCGGTTCCAGAAACTTTTCGTGTTGGCATGCTGCACATTCGTGTGATAGCCTTTTTCACCAAGTTTTTCAGCCATGGAATTGTACGTATTGCCGCTATGAGTGAAAAATACTGCCCCTCCACTTAGCGGATACAGTGAGTTCTCTAAAAGAAATTCAGAATCGGATGTTTTCCCGAGTCCTGTTTGATGATAAAAATTCGGGAAGTAAAAAGTATCGTCATCTTTCGTCAAATCGTTAAGGAATGGTGTAATTGTCTGGCCATTCATTTCGTTATTGATGACGAATGATTGAAGCGATTCAAGCGTAACAACGATTAAATTTTTGCCTTCCGCCGCGCCGAACATTTCAGCAGATGGCTCTGGTTGGTTCGAACGTACATAGCTGTTCACTTCGACAAGCTCTGACCCGTCAGCTAATGCCCGTTGAGCTTGAGATTTCGACTGAATGTAGATGTCATATATATGATAATTGTACATACCGATATTTTTCACTAACATTTCACGATCAAAGCTGCGCGTCAGTAATTGTGGACGCTCTGCTTCAGCTAAACCGAGGTTTAAAAACAGGACTGCTGCTGATAAAACCAAATACGATTTTCGTTGAGCTGAAGTAAGAGTTTTAGCCGAAGGTTTGATGTTCAGCAATTTGATCGCAGCGAAAATAATGATGACATCTGCAAAAAACACGATATCTGTCCAGAAGACGCTTTCTGAAGCGCTGGACCCTAGGTCGCCAAAGTTGTTCGTTTGGAACAACACCGGCAGCGTGATAAAGTCGCTGAAGAATCGGTAAAAAGCGACATTGCCATACAAGATGACCGACGAAATCAATGCTATCGTCATGATATAGCGGTTTCTAACTTTGTCGCTCTTGAAGAAAAGCGATACTCCGTAAACAAATAACAATAAACTCAATGGATTGAGAAACAATATAAATTCCTGCAATGCGTTATCAATGGTAATGGAAAAACTCGTTTTATAAGTGAAATAAGTTTTGAGCCAAGTCGCTATGATGGCGATTGCCAGGATAGAATGCTTAGGCCATTCCTTTTTAAACATCCGGCATATCCTCCTTTTAATAAAAATCATACTTTACAATATCTTATTATTCCCTTTATGTCTATTCTACAAACCTACTGTATAGTTGTCAGATGCTTCTATAAAAAGGTTCCTATCATAAGACGTTTCAACTAGGGAAACGTTTCGTTTTTTCCAAAAGTTATTTTTTTCGGCTAGAACTCTTTTGCCTCAAAATCATTAATGCCGTCGCAAATTCTTGCGGCGTAATGAATTGCAGGCGATGCAGCTCCCTGATTTCTTCTTCCATCAATTCCAGGTCTGCCTGATAATCACCGGTATAAATGACCGTTCCGTAGCGTTTCAGCAATTGCATCACATCAAATAACGTCTTCACCGGGACACCTTCCCTGTTTCAAAATAGCCACGTTCCGTATAGACACCTTCTACCGGAATGTCGTGGGATTCCACTTCGATCGATTCAACAAGTTGCACATCAAAGGCGATCGATTTTGTGTGACCATTGAATTCTGTTAAATATCGGTCGTAATAACCGCCGCCAAATCCAATTCGGTATCCGCTCCGACAATACGCAATTCCCGGTACAATCATCAAATCAATTTCAGCAGGAGCAACGTATTGCGTAATCGCCGGTTGCGGTTCTTGCAAATTCATGTACACTACTTCCAATTGATCGAAGTTGTCGATGATATAGAAATCCATCCCTCGGCTTTTGGGAATGCATTTCGGTACAGCCGCTCTTTTGCCCTCTTGCCAAATTCGTTCAATCAGCAGTTTCGTGTCCACTTCCGGAAAAGCCGAGATTGTCAGTCCGATTGTATTCGCCGATATGAAATCCGGATCTTGTGCCAATCGCTCAATGATCAACGCCGACAACTCCCTGTGTTTTTCGACGCTTAACTCGTTCAACTTCGCCTTAATCATATTCCGTTGAGTAGCTTTATCCATTTTCGCATCTCCCTTTCAGGTCCCTTCTTTCTATAAGGATAAGCTGCATTTTAGAGATATCCTGCAGGCTATTCCTATAGAAAGAAAAAAGCCAAAACCCTTAAAGGTTTTGGCAGTGAATCAATTACTTCGTTTCACGGTGTAGAGTCATTTTCTTTTCACGTGAGCAATATTTTTTCATTTCAAGACGCTCAGGGTTGTTGCGCTTATTTTTAACAGTGCTGTAGTTACGTTCGCTACATTCTGTACAAGCTAAAGTGATGTTAACACGCATCGGTATCCCTCCTAATTCTTTCAAAGATCGGTTTAAAATAAGCATGATCTATACGACTTAATAATTATAGCATATTCAGCAGGAAAGTCTACTGATAATATTTAAGTTTTCATTGCCATCTAAAATGTTATCGGAATTCGACTTCCGATACTCCACAATATTGTCTCGCATGCCGATGTCTTTGCGACAAAGGAGCGAAACACCATAAAAGCAAAGTAAATTCTCTCATATATAATGCACATCATGCACTCAGAAAACGCCTTAAATGATATTAATACATCAACTAATAATACGCAAATTCCCCGACCTGGTTAATCGGGGAATCCAATCATTTATTCAAATCGTAATGGCGTCCGCGCACTAAGTAGAATAATTGTTCCGCGATATTTGTCGCGTGATCCGCTGAGCGTTCCATGTAACGGCATACAAAAGCGAGCTGTGTAATCTGGCTGATTTTTTCCGGATTTTGAGCACCCGCAACGAGCAATTTATTGATGACTTCGCCGTATAATGCATCGACTTGGTCATCCAGCTCAGCAATTTCTTTCGCCTTCACGATGTCTTCTTCGATAAATGCTTCAATGACTCGATTTAACATCGCAGTTGCCAGGCGGTGCATTTCTTGAATTTCAGTGATAGGCGACAATAATTCTTCTTTGCCGATGCGAATCGTTTCTTTCGCGATATTCACCGCATAGTCCCCGACGCGCTCCATATCTGTTGCTACTTTGATGATAACGATTAAACGGCGTAAGTCAGTCGCGACCGGGGATTGCTTCGCAATAAGCAAAATTACACGGTCATTGATTTCTTCTTCCAATTGATTGATGTCCGAATCGTCTTCTATCACTTCAAGAGCTGCATCAATATCGTGAGATGCCAATGCATCCACTGCTTTTGTTAATGCATTCACTGCCATATTGCTCAATAGGATCAACTGCTCTTGCGCAGAGTTTAACTCGTAATCGAATTTTTCACGTACCGACATGTATCTGTTCCTCCCTCAATTAGCCGAAACGGCCTGAAATATAATCTTCCGTCCGTTTGTCGGCCGGATTGGAGAAAATAACATCTGTTTCATCGTATTCGATGACCTCTCCATTTAAAAAGAACGCTGTTTTATCAGAAATACGAGCTGCTTGCTGCATATTATGCGTTACGATGATGATGCTGTAATCTTTCTTCAACTCTTGTACCAGCTCTTCGATTTTCAAAGTTGAGATCGGATCCAAGGCCGAAGTCGGTTCATCCATTAAGATAACATCCGGCTCGATTGCCAATGCGCGTGCGATGCAGATACGCTGCTGCTGGCCACCTGAAAGGCTGTATGCATTCTGGTCAAGGCGATCTTTCACTTCGTCCCAGATTGCTGCACCGCGAAGGCTTTTTTCCACAATTTCGTTCAGGATTTTCTTGTTTTTAATGCCGTGAATACGCGGCCCATATGCGATATTATCGAAGATGGATTTCGGAAATGGATTCGGCTTTTGAAATACCATGCCCACTCGCGTGCGCAATTCTTCAACACCGTAATCTTTATCGAAAATATTGCGGTCGCGATACAAGATTTCTCCAGAAGTCTTCACCGATGGCACCAATTCAACCATGCGATTCAATGTTTTGATATAAGTCGACTTACCACACCCAGACGGGCCGATAATTGCAGTCACTTCGTTTTCTTTAATATCCAAGTCAATGTTTTTCAGTGCATGGTTGTCCCCGTACCAAAGATTTAATTGTTTGGTTAAATAAACAGATTTTTTATCTTGTTTGATCGGTGAAACCGGTTTTGTTTTTGACGCTTTAATGGTTGTCATGTCGAAACCCCTCCGCATAAAGTGCTTTAATAACGTTTTTGGAACTTATTGCGAATAATGACCGCAATTGAATTCATAATGAGTAAGAAAATCATCAAAATGATGATTCCTGCAGCAGCCACCATTTGGAATTCCTGCTGCGGGCGGCTAGCCCAGTCGAAAATCTGTATCGGCAATGCCGTAAATGTATCAAAAACACCTCTTGGCAAGAATTGAATAATGACCGGTACCCCAATAACGATCAATGGCGCCGTTTCCCCGATGGCACGTGATAACGCCAAAATACTGCCAGTTAAGATCCCTGGTATAGCGGCAGGTAAAATAATGTTGACGACTGTTTGCCATTTTGTTGCGCCCATGCCCAGTGAGGCATCACGCAATTCTTTCGGCACCGAACGTATCGATTCTTGCGCAGCTACAATGATCACCGGTAATATCATGAGACTCATTGTAAAACCGGCCGCTAGAATGCTATTGCCGAGCGACAATGTACGTACAAAAATTGTTAACCCTAGCAATCCGAATACGACAGAAGGCACACCTGCCAAATTTGAGATGTTCAAGCGAATAAACGTGGTCAATTTGTTTTGTTTCGCATATTCTTCAAGATAGATTGCGGATCCCACACCCAAAATGATCGAAGTCGGCGCTACTACTAACATCAACCAGAGTGACCCGATCAACGCCGCTTTCACACCCGCTTTTTCTGGGAAACGCGATGCGAAATTAGTTAGGAAGTCCAGTGACAAATGACTATAACCTTGTGAAATGATGCGGTACATCAAGATGACTAAAGCAAGCAAAGCGAGAAGAGTTGCTGCCATGAATAATCCCTTGAATACCGAATTGACGATCAATCGCCCGTTCATCCGTTTCACGACTTTTTCTTGTTCTACGTATCTCATTTAGTATTCCTCCCTGAAACGTTTTGAGACGTACTGGGCGAAAACATTCATCAACATGGTGAATAGGAATAGCGTAAATCCTACTGCGTAAATTGAATAATAAATCGTCGTACCATAACCCGCGTCCCCTTTTGATACTTGGACAATGTAAGCTGTCATCGTTTGAATGGATCCTGTAAAATCTCCATCAAACTTCGGCGTCGATCCAGCAGCAAGCGACACGATCATTGTTTCACCGATTGCACGCGATATTGCCAACACAACTGATGCAATAATCCCTGATAAAGCAGCAGGTACGATAATTTTCCAAGCGACTTCGAATTTAGTCGAACCCATCGCCAGTGCCCCGTCGCGAATTTGCTTCGGCACTGAAGACATTGCGTCTTCTGATAGCGAAGCAATCATCGGTATGATCATAATGCCGACGACGATCCCTGGTGAAATCGCGTTGAAAATCTTTATTTCAGGAAAGACTGTCTGCAATAAAGGCGTGACAAACGTCAAAGCGAAAAATCCATAAACAATTGTCGGTATACCCGCAAGAACTTCTAGGACAGGCTTAATAATTCTCCGCACATTGTCACTTGCGTATTCGCTTAAGTAAATGGCTGCTGAAATTCCGATTGGCACAGCGACAATTACCGCGATCAATGTAACTTTCAATGTTCCGATAATCAATGGCAAGATGCCGTACATGGCTTCTTTATTCGAAAACGGCAACCACGTGGTGCCAAATATAAAATCGAAAACCGAAACGCGTGTAAAGAACGTTACCGTCTCAATGATTAATGTCAATACGATGCCGATTGTCGTCAGAACGGAAACCGACGCAATGAGCAATAAAATCCACGGAATGATTTTCTCGATGAACTTTTTGTTTTTCTTGCCTTTCGACTGCGCGATCATTTCTTGCACAGATGCCCCCATAACGAATCCCCTTTCAACCGCAAAAGGCGAGCAGCGGCTGCTCACCCTTTTACTTGAACTTTGCTGTAATTATTTTTTCAATGCTTCCAGTTCTTGCATGTCTTTGTCATACTCTTCTTGAGGCGCTGCAACATATCCTACAGCGTCTGCCATTTCACCAGCGTTTTCAATCGTGTATTGCATGAAGTTGTAAACCGCTTCATCCTCCGAAATTGAAGCGTTGTTGCCGTATGTGAACAACGGACGTGATAACGGTGCGTATTCGCCGGATTCGATTGTTTCACTCGTCGGCTCCACTCCACCGATTTTCACTGCTTTTAAATTGTCTTTATTCGCGACGTAATACGCATATCCAAAGAATCCGATGGCGTTTTTATCGCCTTGAATGCCTTGAACAAGTACGTTGTCGTCTTCAGACAGTGTTGCTGCACTGACCAAATCTTCTTCTCCAAGAATCACTTCGTTGAAGTAGTCAAACGTGCCGGAATCCGTACCAGGAGAATAGAAGACGATTTCTTCAGCTGGCCATTCCGGATTAATGTCTGCCCACGTTTTTGTCGTGCCGTCTTCAACCCATAATTTTTTCAAATCTTCTACCGTCAAATCTTCGATCCAGTCGTTGTCTTTATTAACAACAACCGTCAGTCCGTCATATGCCAATAGGAACTCTGTATATTCGATGCCTGCTTCTTCCAGGCTAGCGATTTCTTCTTCTTTGATAGGGCGCGATGCATTTGAGAAGTCAGTTTCACCTTGCATGAATTTTTCGAAACCGCCGCCTGTACCAGAAACACCAACAGTGACTTGAACATCTGGTTCTACTGCCGCATATTCTTCAACAATTCCTTCCAAGATCGGTGCTACAGTCGAAGATCCGTCTCCAGATACCGAACCTGATGCTCCTCCACCTTCACCAGGCTGCGTTGCGTTGCCGCCACATGCGCCTAGCATTAATGCTGATCCAAGGATTGTCGATGCCATTGCGTACTTCCAAATTCTCATTTAACGTTTCCCCCTAGAGTTTATGTTTGCTTTACAATCCTTACTATAAACACCTTATGTTGAGGACATATAAAGCCAATGTTAAGAAATTGTAAACACAAAAAAAGCGCTGGCGGCATTGGGTTCCAATGCGCCTGCGCTTTTTTATTCGGCAGTTTCTGCTGTACCTTCTTCTGTTTCTTCGCCTTCTTCAATAACGTTTTTGGAATAAGGTGCTTTGATCGTTGAAGTCGGTTCAACAGCTTCTTTGTTTTTCAATTCAAAATATTTATCGACCGCAGCTCTCGCGATTTTATGGGTAGTTGTTGGCACACGAGATGGATCTGTCGTGATATAAGGGATCATCACCGCATACGCGATTTCAGGATTGTCGTATGGAGCAAAGCCGACATGCGTCGTGTTGACGGAATCCTCAGTATAGAAAGGACTATCCTTATCGTCGTAATACTCAATCTGGGCTGTACCGGTTTTACCTGCACCTTCATATGGCGCGTCGTTAAAGAAGGAACGAGCCGACCCTGAGTTGCCGGAATACACGAGGCGCATCCCTTTTTTTACTTGATCGATCTCAGCTTGCGTATTATTGATGCGGTTCAATACTACAGGCTCGATTACTGTTTCCACCGGACCAAGTGTGATGCCGTCTGCTGAAGGCTGACGGATTTCCTTGACGACATGTGGTTTCATGCGGTAGCCATCGTTCGCTATTGTGGAAATGTATTGCGCTAGCTGCATCGGCGTGTACGTGTCATATTGGCCGATTGCTAAATCCAGGAACAATCCCGGTTCGGCAGTTGAACTTCCGCCCGTGTAACCCTTACCTTCGTTAGGCAAATCGATACCCGTTCTAACGCCAAGTCCGAATTGGGCAAATGAATTACGCATTGTATTCCAATTTTCTGTTTTGACGCTAATTCTTCGGTTGTGTTCATACGTATTGCCCGCCATTGCCAAAGCAATTTTGAACATATAAACATTTGACGAGCGTTCCAGTGCTTGCAGGTCGCTCATTGGAATGCGGTTGAACATTGTCCGGTTGAATATGGAACCTTTTATCTTATTCTCACCAGCAAGCTGCAACGGTTCATCAATCATGACTTGATTCAACTCAACTGCATCTTCTCGATAGCCGGTCAACAGTGTCGCCCCTTTGACGACAGAACCACTCGGATAGGCTGCCGTAATCGCTCCAAACGAATAGTCACGGACGATTTGCTTGCCATTTTCATCTTTGTCGAGCTGTTTACCGACCATTGAAATGACCTCACCGGTTCGCGGATCCATCATTACAATATAAGCATCTCTGACAAGTTGCGAGTTAGGACCTGCTTTCAACTCGATCAAATGTTCTTCGACAACATCTTCGACAGCACTCTGGACTTCAGAATCGATTGTCAGTACCAAGTCTTTCCCTGGCTCACCGCTATCGACTGGCACCGTTTCAACAACGCGCCCTTTTTTATCTGTGATGTTTTTGACAATGGATTTTTGTCCTTGCAATACATCTTCATAATATTGTTCGATAAAACTCACACCTACGCGATCATTTCGTGAATAATCACGTGCTAGGAAATACTTCAGTTTATTTGCTGGAATCCCTTGTTCAGGCGTTGTCGTGCTGCCGAGAATCGTTAGATCGCTCGTTTTGATGCGTTTCCAGTCAGTAATCGTATTTACACCTTTCAGTTTCGGGTCTGTTAGCCGCTCCGAAACACGCGCAAATTCTGCATCTGATACATCTTCATTTTTAATGATTTGAGGCGATAACGCATAACCCGATGTCATCTCACGGTAAATCGCTAAGATTTCGAGTTCTTCTACAGTCAGACTGTTTAGTTCTTCCTCGGTGATTTTCTCGCGAACTAGCGCATCAATTTTCCGGTTTTTTTCTTTTTCCGTAATATCTTCACTGGCAATTGCCTTCCGTTCTGCATCGGTCACTTTTGCCGTCGCTTTTTCGGTGTTCAGCAGTATATAAAAATCCTGTTTATCGCGCACAGTTACACGTTTAGGATCTTTTTCAATCAGCTTCGCTAATTCCTTGGCCACTTCTAACATTTCTTCTCTTTTCGTTGTTTGCATCGCTGTATACGTAATCGCATTCACAGGATTATTGTCCACTTGTACACGGCCTTCACTATCGAAAATTCGACCGCGCGGAACACTCGTATTGACGGGAACTTCTTCTGTTCGCGCCAATGCTCGGCTATAATCCTCGCCTTTTACAATCTGCAAATAGCCCAATCGCAATATCAAAACTGAAAAAAGTAAAAATATGGAGAAAAAGAGGACGTTCATCCGAAAGACGGTATGTGATTTCAGTTTCGCTTTTGCCAGCGAAACACGTCTTTTCTGAGGGGTATTCATTTTTTGCGCACTCCTTCCGCCAAAATATGCACTTGTTAGTATATCACCGAAATCAAAAAAACACACACCTTTTCAGACGAAAAGGCGTGTGCTAAGTTTCAATTATTTACAATTATTTTGCTGCTTCGAAACGTTTCGAAACTTCTTCCCAGTTTACTACGTTCCAGAAAGCTGCTAAGTAATCAGGACGACGGTTTTGGTACTGCAAGTAATATGCATGCTCCCAAACGTCCACTCCAAGAATCGGCGTGTTGCCTTCCATTACAGGTGAATCTTGGTTAGGAGTTGATACAACTTCCAATTCGCCGTTAGCAACGATCAGCCAAGCCCAGCCTGAACCGAAACGAGTTTTGCCAGCGTTTTCGAATTTCGTTTTGAATTCGTCAAAGCTACCGAATTTGCTATCGATTGCTTCAGCTAATGCGCCAGTTGGCGTACCGCCGCCATTCGGTGACAAGAGCTGCCAGAAAAGTGAATGGTTTGCATGACCTCCGCCATTGTTGCGCACTGC
>JBFIXY010000023.1:0-12615 GCA_041605655.1 Planococcus sp. (in: firmicutes)
CATCAACGGAAGAACAACTGTGAATACAGTGCCGATACAGACGCCGCCATTCAAGATTAAAATCGTAGCAAATTCCATGAAAGACACGAAAAAGCTTTACAATCACCTCCTGTCTTCTTCATTGCGCGACGATTTTTATATTGATGATCTGGTGGTGACCGTTTCAGAACCGGCTGCTGATTTGACGATTGAAGCGTACGATAATGATATTGAATACAATCTGCTTGAGGAAGTAAAGGAGTAGTTTAGATGTGGTTATCCATTTTGGGCTTATTATTAGGAATATCTCTTGGATTACTGACTGATATTCAGATCCCGCCCGAATACGCGAATTATCTTTCGATTGCGGTGCTGGCTTCTCTGGATACATTGTTCGGAGGCATAAGGGCCCATTTACAGCAGGTGTATGATGATAAGGTATTTGTATCCGGTTTTTTCTTCAACATCGTTCTTGCTGCAGGCCTTGCTTTCTTGGGAGTGCACTTAGGCGTAGACTTATACCTTGCTGCCATTTTCGCATTCGGTGTACGGTTGTTCCAAAATATAGCGGTCATCCGGCGCATAATTTTAACAAAATGGTCAGAGAAAAAAGAATTGCGTGAAACAACGGACTGAATAGTAAGGAAATTTACAAAGTTATGCTGTTTTGCTTAGACAAGGTGCACAATTTACAATAGAATGAAAGTAATGAAGTTAATTTAAGGAGGTGCCACGAATTGAGTCAATCAGAATTATATGTAAGCCTAGACATCGGTTCGTCATCCGTTAAAGTTCTTATCGGAGAAATGGCCAATAAATCATTGCACGTTATCGGAGTAGGTAACGTAAAATCAAACGGGATAAAAAAAGGTGCGATTGTTGACATAGATGCGACAGTTCAATCGATTAAAAAGGCTGTAGATCAAGCCGAAAGAATGATCGGCAAACAGATTCATGAAGTAGTACTCGGAATTCCTGCCAATAAAGCTATGATGCAGCCAGTAAAAGGCGTAGTAGCTGTGAACAGCGAAGATCGGGAAATTACGGATGAAGATCTAGACCGCGTCATGGATGCAGCTCAAGTCATTTCGATTCCACCAGAACGTGAAATCGTTAATATCATCCCAGAACAATATATTGTCGACCATTTGGATGAAATCAAAGATCCACGAGGTATGATTGGGATTCGCCTTGAAATGGATGGTACAATGGTTACGACGTCGAAAACAGTATTGCATAATGTACTTAGATGCGTTGAGCGTGCTGGACTTTCGATTCGTGAAATCTATATGCAACCATTAGTCGCCGGTTACTATGCATTAACCGAAGACGAGAAAAATCATGGCACAGCCTGCATCGATATTGGTGGAGGATCAACTTCAATCGCAGTTTACCAAGACGGCCATCTGATCGCTTCATCGGTTATACCGGTTGGCGGCGACCACGTCACGAAAGATTTGTCGATTGTTTTGAAAACACCTACTGAACAAGCAGAAAAGATCAAGCTTGAATACGGCCATGCGTTCTACGACGATGCATCTGAAGATGAATTGTTCGAAGTGCCTGTGATCGGTTCAGATACGAAAGAGCAATATAGCCAAAAATACATATCTGAAATCATTGGAGTCCGCCTGGAAGAACTTTTTGAATTGATTTTAGATGAGCTTTACCGCCTTGGCGTCCAAGACCTTCCAGGAGGCGTCGTATTGACTGGCGGAATGGCGAAATTAGAAGGCCTGCCTGAACTGGCTCGCCACATTCTTGAAACCCGCGTACGCTTGTTCGTGCCGGAATTTATCGGTGTTCGAGAGCCGCAGTATACAACAGCGGTCGGGCTCATCCAATACGCATACATGGAAGATATGTTCTATGGCCGTTTAGGAGCGAGCGCAGCTTTGACAGATTCAGCAAAAATCGAGCAAGAACATCATCCTAAAAAACAACCAAAACAGCCTAAGGAAAATACTGAAGGTGTCGTCTCAAAAGCTAAGAAAATGTTTGACAGATTCTTCGAATAAAATGAACATTGCATCATGCTTAACATAAAAGCGGAGCAATCTTAGGAGGAAACAGTAATGTTGGAATTTGATACATCAATTGATGCTATGGCAATTATTAAAGTTATCGGAGTCGGCGGCGGCGGAAACAACGCTGTCAACCGTATGATCGAGCACGGAGTACAAGGTGTTGAATTTATCGCGGTTAACACAGACGCTCAAGCGTTGAATTTATCAAAGGCAGAAGTTCGTCTTCAAATTGGAGGCAAACTAACTCGCGGTCTTGGAGCAGGCGCAAACCCGGAAGTCGGTAAAAAAGCGGCTGAAGAAAGCAAAGAACAAATCGAAGAAGCGCTACGCGGCGCAGACATGGTTTTCGTCACTGCAGGTATGGGCGGCGGTACGGGAACAGGTGCGGCACCAGTAATCGCAGGGATTGCTAAAGAACTTGGCGCATTGACAGTAGGGGTAGTAACGCGCCCATTCACTTTCGAAGGCCGTAAACGTTCTACTCAAGCGATCAGCGGAATCAGCTCGATGAAAGAGTCAGTAGACACGCTTATCGTAATCCCGAATGATCGTTTGCTTGAAATCGTTGACAAGAGCACGCCAATGCTTGAAGCATTCCGCGAAGCGGATAATGTTTTACGCCAAGGTGTTCAAGGTATCTCGGATTTGATCGCGGTTCCTGGTTTGATTAACCTTGACTTTGCCGACGTGAAAACAATCATGTCGAACAAGGGTTCAGCATTGATGGGTATCGGTGTTTCTTCAGGTGAAAACCGTGCATCTGAAGCAGCGAAAAAAGCTGTTTCAAGCCCATTGCTTGAAGTATCTGTAGATGGCGCTAAAGGTGTTTTAATGAACATCACTGGCGGATCGAATCTGAGCTTGTACGAAGTTCAGGAAGCTGCAGATATCGTTGCTTCAGCATCTGACGAAGATGTAAACATGATTTTCGGTTCGGTTATCAATGATAACTTGAAAGATGAAATAGTGGTTACGGTAATCGCTACTGGTTTTAATGAAGAACAAGTGCAACCAAGAACACCACGCGGTTCTGGATTGAATTCAAGCCGTGTGCAATCGATCCAACAGCAGACTCCAGCGCCTTCATTACGTGAATCGCGTCGTGAGGAGCAGCGTCGTGAAGATCATGCACCTTCATATCAGCAAGAACCTGTTCGTCAAGAAAAACAACAGGATGACGCATTAGACATCCCGACATTCTTGCGCAACCGTCAAAAAAGACGTTAATCAGAGCAGCTGCCAATTTGGCAGCTGTTTTTTTATTCGCTTTTTAGCCAGTTGCAGAGCTTAATTGATAAATATCTTTATACTTGATACAATAAAGAGAAACTTCAAGCAACAGGAGCTATGGGTTATCCCTGTTGAGTAGCAATCGACTGCAATCGCCTTTCGCTGATTCAGTTTGGTTGATCATCCTTAGAAAAGTTGTGAATACATGAATGATATAAAACCGGTTTTCGAACAGATTACCAACGAATTAAATAATATCCATCCAGGCATCAACCTCATAGCTGTAACAAAACAAGTTGGTGTTGACCGTACCCAAGAAGCCGTCGATGCGGGAATTCGTCATCTCGGTGAAAACCGTCCAGAAGGACTTGTATTGAAGCGCGATGCCATCGATGCTGAAGTCATGTGGCATTACATCGGAAATTTGCAAACGAGAAAAGTGAAAGAGGTAATCAATCGCATTGACTACCTGCATTCGTTGGACCGGATGAACTTAGCGAAAGAAATTCAAAAACGGGCTGAAAAAACAGTGAAATGTTTTGTTCAAGTAAATGTCTCGAATGAAGAATCCAAAAGTGGCATCTTACCTGATGAGACCTTGGAGTTTGTCCGCTCGCTTTCTGAGTTTGATAAAATTCACGTTGTCGGATTAATGACCATGGCACCAAATACAGATGATGAAACAGTAATTCGCAATGTATTCAAAGAGCTGAAATCGCTTCAACTTCAAGTGGCCGCAGAAAAGATGGAACACGCCTCGTGTACTGAATGTTCTATGGGCATGTCCAATGACTACATGATTGCCGCCCAAGAAGGAGCAACTTTTGTTCGTATTGGTACTGCATTAGTAGGGTCAGAAAGTGAGGCAAAATGATGAGCATTAAAAACAAATTCAAGAATTTCTTTTATCTGGAAGAGTACGAAGAAGACGAGCAGCAACAACAGCAACAACAACAGCGCCAACAGCCGCAGCGTTATGAAAAACCAGAGTCAAATCAGCTCGATGTACGGAAATCGCAAAAGGATCGGAGACAAAAAGCTGTGGAAACACCGACAGTATCTAATTTAGTAAGCTTGCAAAGTGCTTCTAAATCCTCGAAAATGATTCTTGCTGAACCAAGAGTATATGCAGAGGCTCAGGACATTGCTGAAAATTTGAAAAACAAACGTGCTGTTGTGGTCAATCTGCAACGGATTGAAAAAGATCAAGGGCTGCGCATTATTGATTTCCTAAGTGGTACCGTTTACGCTCTTGGAGGAGATATACAACGCATTGGAACGGATATTTTCCTGTGCGTGCCGGACACTGTTGAAGTGGATGGAGCTATTTCGGATTATTATTACGAAGAACAACAGTAAAAGGGGCATGGAAATAAAATGATTGCTATTGTAAATTTGCTTTTAACAGCTATAAACATCTATTCGTTCGTTCTGATCGCCAGCATTTTGATGAGCTGGCTGCCAAATGCCAAAGAATCTTCTTTTGGCCAAATGCTTTCAAAAGTGACTGACCCATACTTGGATATTTTCAGAAAGATCATCCCGCCGTTCGGTATGATTGATTTTTCTCCAATTATAGCGATTTTTGCGTTAAACCTTGCTAGCCAGGGCATCGTCGTGCTATTCAATTATTTTAACTAAAGACCTCACTTAGCGTGAGGTCTTTTTTCTTCAATTTAGAAAGGGGTGTTATCTGTGGATTCCTTGTTTCAGCATTTTCGGAAAGACGAACAGCAGTTTATTGAACAAGTATCGGGTTGGATGATCGATGTAGAAGACCGTTATACGCCACGATTGACAGATTTTCTGGATCCGCGTCAGCGTTTTATCGTGCAGTCGGTAATCGGCACTAGTGATATTGGCGTGGCGTTTTCCGGTCGATTCGAGGATGCGGAAAGGCAGCGGGTATTACTCTATCCATCTTATTATGAACCTCAAAAAGAGGATTTTCAGACGACTGTATTCGAAATCCGCTACCCGGTGAAATTTACGACGTTGAAGCATCCCGATGTGCTAGGTGCCATGATGTCGATAGGTCTTGATCGAAACAAATACGGCGATATCCGAATTGACGGACAACGGATTCAAATTGCGGTGGCTGACGAAGTGAAAAGTTACCTTCAAGCGAATTTTACAATGGCCGCGAAAGTCAAAGTTCAACTTGAAGAAGTCGTGGATGAGCATGAATACATTAAAATGACCGAAGAGTGGATGGAAGAAAATCATACGGTCAGTTCGTTAAGACTCGATACGGTGATCAGTTCCATTTACAATATTTCGCGCCAGAAAGCAGCAGCGCTAGTTAATGGTGGGAAAGTGAAAGTGAATTGGACTGTCCAAGAGCAACCGTCTTTCGAATTAAATGAATCTGATATCATTTCGTCGCGTGGATATGGCCGCGTTAAAGTGTTGATGATTGAAGGGCGCACGAAAAAAGACAAAATCCGACTGCAAATCGGCAGACTGGATTTAGCGAAATAAAGCCAGTTTTGAAAAAAAGCAAAATATTACTGATATTTGCTGTCTTGGGCTGTATAATGGGTAATAACACAGATTAGTTAAGGAGAGGTTCACAAAATGCCATTATCCCCGTTGGATATACATAATAAAGAGTTCGGTCGAGGATTCCGCGGCTATCAAGAAGACGAAGTTAATGAATTCCTGGATCAAATCATCAAAGATTATGAAATGCTATTGCGTGAAAAGAAAGAGCTTGAAGACCGTTTGAAACAGACGGACGAGCGCGTAGGTCATTTCACAACAATTGAAACGACCCTTCAAAAGTCGATTGTCATTGCTCAAGAAGCTGCTGAAGAAGTTCGTCGTAATTCCCAAAAAGAAGCGAAGTTGATTGTTCGTGAAGCAGAGAAAAATGCCGATCGCATCGTAAACGAATCGTTGACGAAAGCTCGTCGCATTGCAATGGAAATCGATGAATTGAAAAAGCAATCGAAAGTGTTCCGCAACCGTTTCAAAATGCTCGTGGAAGCGCAGCTTGATTTGATTGATACGGATGATTGGGAAACATTGATGGAATATGATATCGATACGACGACATTGGATAAACTAGAAGACAAAAACGAAGTCTACTAAGCTTGACGCTGGTAGGTTCAACTTTTATAATTAAAAAATATAATCATGCGTAGACAGAGACAGTACCCAATCCAATTTCGATAAAGCGAGTCAGGGACAGTGAGAGCCTGGTGACAAGGTTTTGGGGAAAATCACTCTTGAGCAGAATCGGTGAAACATAGTAGCCGTTTCCGTTAAGCCACGTTACGGCGTTCGAGTGGCAGCTTCGGCTGCAACAAGGGTGGTACCGCGAGAGCTTCTCGTCCCTTTCCAGGGATGGGGGCTTTTTATTATGTTCTTAGGAGGAATTACAGTGGAGTACAAAGATACGTTATTGATGCCGAAAACAGATTTTCCGATGCGGGGTAATTTGCCGAATCGCGAACCAGAAATGCAAACGAAATGGGAAGAAATGGACATCTACAAGAAAGTCCAAGACCGGACAAAAGACCGTCCATTCTTCATCCTTCACGATGGGCCACCTTATGCAAACGGGGACCTTCACATGGGGCATGCCTTGAACAAAGTGTTGAAAGATATGATCGTCCGCTCGCGTTCTATGATGGGGTATAATGCACCTTACGTTCCGGGTTGGGATACGCATGGTTTGCCGATTGAGCAGGCATTAACAAACAAAGGCGTCAACCGCAAAGAAATGTCGCTTGCTGAATTCCGCAAGCTTTGTGAAGAATACGCTTATCAACAGATTGATAACCAGCGTTCACAGTTTAAACGCATTGGTGTACGTGGAGATTGGGAAAATCCGTATGTCACGCTTGCACCAGCTTATGAAGCGCGTCAAATCGAAGTATTCGGTAAAATGGCGAACAAAGGCTATATTTATAAAGGCTTGAAACCGGTTTATTGGTCCCCATCAAGTGAATCATCACTGGCTGAAGCTGAAATCGAATACCATGACAAAAAATCTCCATCAATCTATGTGTCGTTCCCGGTAACAGACGGCAAAAACGTTTTAGCTGAAGGCACGAAATTGATCATCTGGACGACAACGCCATGGACAATTCCAGCGAATCTTGGCATCACGGTTCATGCTGAATTGGATTATGTAGAAGTGTCAGTAAACGATTCCTTATTTGTCATTGCACGTGCTTTATTGGAAGATGTAGCGACAGAATTGGAATGGACGGATTATGAAGTGGTTCGTGAGCTGAAAGGTGCTGAACTCGAGCACATTTTAACGAAACATCCATTATATGACCGCACTTCGTTGGTTATGCTTGGCGAACACGTTACGACTGATTCGGGTACAGGATGCGTTCATACGGCACCTGGACACGGGGAAGACGATTTCCTAGTCGGTAAAAAATATGGCTTGGATGTTCTTTGTCCAGTGGACGAGCGCGGTGTCATGACAGCTGAAGCTCCAGGTTTTGAAGGCGAGTTTTACGACAAAGCCAATAAAACAATCACGGAAGCATTAGACAGCGCAGGCGCACTTGAGAAATTATCATTTATCACGCACTCATACCCGCATGACTGGCGTACGAAGAAACCGGTTATCTACCGGGCGACGGCGCAATGGTTCGTATCGATCGATGCGTTCCGCGACCAAATTCTAAAAGCGATCAACGAAACATCGTTCACGCCGGCATGGGGCGAAACACGCTTGTTCAATATGCTGCGCGACCGCGGCGATTGGAACATTTCCCGTCAACGTGTATGGGGCGTGCCGATTCCAGTATTTTATGCGGAAAATGGCGATCCGATCATCACAGAAGAAACAATTGCGCACATCGCTGGCTTGTTCCGCGAACACGGTTCAAATGTTTGGCTCGAGCGTTCAGTTGAAGAATTATTGCCAGAAGGCTTCACACATCCAAGCAGCCCGAACGGCAAATTTACAAAAGAAACAGACATCATGGATGTTTGGTTTGACTCAGGTTCTTCTCATCAAGGCGTACTTGTTGAACGGGAAGATTTGCAATACCCGGCAGACCTGTATCTAGAAGGTTCCGACCAATACCGCGGCTGGTTCAACTCATCATTAACGACAAGTGTCGCGATCAACGGCATTGCTCCTTATAAAGGCATTTTAAGCCACGGGTTCACGCTTGATGGCAATGGCCGCAAAATGAGTAAATCGCTCGGCAACGTAATCGTACCGGCTAAAGTGATGAACCAAATGGGAGCAGACATCTTGCGCCTATGGGTAGCTTCAGTCGATTACACAGCGGACGTGCGCGTATCAGATGACAACTTTAAACAAGTATCGGAAGTTTACCGCAAAATCCGCAACACGCTGAAATTCCTTCACGGAAATTTGGCTGACTTTAATGAAAAAGAGCACCGTGTTGCGTTCGAAGACATGCGTGAAATGGATCAGTACATGGCCATGAAATTGCAGAAAATGATCGAAGCGGTTCGCAAAGGATACGAAACGTACGAATTCTCTTCCATCTATCATGCATTGAACGGCTATTGCGCAAATGACTTGAGCTCGTTCTACCTAGACGTAGCAAAAGACGTTGTGTATATCGAAGCTGCTGATCATCCGCACCGTCGCGCAATGCAGACAGTGATGTTCGATTCGTTGATGGCGATCTTGAAATTAGCGACGCCGATCATCCCGCATACAACAGATGAAATGTGGGGCTATCTAGACTTCGTGGACGAAGACAGCGTGCAGCTTGTCGACTTCCCGGAAGTGGATACAAATCCGGCATTTGAAAAACTGGATGTGAAGTGGTCTGAATTCATGGACAAGCGCGATGATGTGTTAAAAGCGCTTGAAGAAGCCCGTGCTGCGAAAACAATCGGTAAATCGCTTGAAGCAAAAGTGACGGTTTACGGCAGTGACGAACTTCGTGATCTATTGTCTTCAATCGATGATAATCCGGCTCAATTGTTTATCGTATCCCAATATGAATTTGGTGGTTCATTGGAGCAAGCTCCGGAACATGCATTGAAATTCGGAGACACTGCAGTGGTTGTTGAAAAAGCGCAAGGCGAGAAGTGTGAACGCTGCTGGACGATTTCTCAGGAAATCGGTACAAGTGAAGCGCATCCGACATTATGTCCGCGTTGTGCAAATGTAGTAGAAACACAATTCGCTTAAGAAAAATGAAAAGGTCTGGAATGCCGGAGTCTCCGGTGTTCCAGACCTTTTTTTCTATAAAATATGGTGAACTAAAGAAGTATCTTATTGAAAATCGCTCCGGACACTATAGGCTTGGCACTCGCTCGCGGCAAAAACATGTGCTCCTGCGCAAGCTCGTCGCAAAGGTATCGCCCCCATTCTTAAGGCGATACCTTCGTAGTTGTTTTGCGAAATATCGAATAGTAATATCTATTGGTTCACCTTATACATTCGGAGCAATTTCTGCCTTGCAGAGCCAGATATTATTTTGGTGCGGATTGTGGTAAAATAGGATGACTGCTGAATTGACGGGGGAAACACATGTTTATTTATTATGCAATAGCTATACTGATCGTAGCCATCGACCAGTGGACCAAATGGCTCGTGTTGAAAAATATGGAACTGGGTGAACGCATTTCGGTTTTCGACCCTTATCTGGGCTGGCTGTCGCATCGAAACCGCGGAGCGGCTTGGGGAATGCTTGAAGGCCAAATGTGGCTATTCGCCATTATTACGGTCGGCGTTATTCTTGGCATTATCTATTATTTCCACAAACATGCCAAAGGACAACCTTTGTTCCAATGGAGCTTGATGTTGATTTTAGGCGGTGCGATTGGTAATTTTATCGACCGCATGGCAAGAGGCGAAGTCGTGGATTTTGTGGATGTGCTCATTCCCGTTATCAATTATGATTTTCCGATCTTCAATGTAGCAGATGCAGCATTGACAATTGGTGTAGTACTGATGATCGTATTCGTTATTTATGACGAAAAACAACAAAAGAAAAAGGTGTCTTAATGGAAATTGAAGATTTAACAATACAAATAACTG
Source organism: Planococcus sp. (in: firmicutes) (assembly GCA_041605655.1). Lineage (GTDB taxonomy): Bacteria > Bacillota > Bacilli > Bacillales_A > Planococcaceae > Planococcus. The sequence goes on from JBFIXY010000023.1 coordinate 10,237, forward strand.
AAGAAATGGCTGGGGTTCGGGTCGATAAAGCGGTATCGTCGATCGACGAAGACTGGTCGCGTTCGCAAATCGCTAACTGGGTCAAAGACGGCGCGGTGAAAGTCAACGGCGAAATCGTTAAACCGAATTACAAAGTACGCTTGGAAGACATTATTATTGTCACGCCGCCGACTTTGGAAGAGCTTGACGTAGTGCCGGAAAACTTGAACTTGGAAATCGTTTACGAAGATGCTGATGTGTTAGTCGTCAACAAACCAAAAGGCATGGTTGTCCATCCGGCTCCAGGTCATTCAAAAGGTACACTGGTAAATGGCTTGATGTATCAAATCACAGATTTGTCAGGGATTAACGGCGTTGTACGCCCGGGCATCGTCCACCGTATTGACAAAGACACGTCTGGATTATTGATGGTCGCTAAAAATGACGCATCGCATAATTCGCTTGTCGACCAATTGGTGAAAAAATCGGTTACACGCAAATACGTAGCTTTAGTTCACGGACACATCCCGCACGATAAAGGGACGATTGATGCACCGATTGCACGGGACACGAAAGACCGTCAAAAAATGGCGGTTGTGGATAGAGGTAAAAATGCAGTGACGCATTTCCGCGTTTTAGAGCGTTTCGGCAATTTCACTTTGGTGGAATGCCGCTTGGAAACAGGCCGCACGCATCAAATACGCGTCCATATGAAGTACATCGGTTTCCCATTAGTTGGCGATCCGAAGTATGGACCGAAAAAAACGATGGATATCGGTGGGCAAGCGTTGCACGCTGAAGTTATCGGGTTTATCCATCCGAAAACGGACGAATACATGGAGTTCTCGGCTGAGCCGCCTGCGGAATTCGCCGAGCTTTTAGAATCTCTTCGCGAGAAGGATTGACAAAGCGGAACATCCTCATCTATACTAAAACAAATCAATCGAATAAGATTCACCTTTAATAACAGTCCAGAGAGGCTGAGAAGGTATTTACGCTGAAGCCGGAGGAATGGTCCCTCCGTGCCTAATTTTTCTGCGCATCCACCCTTTTGCCCTCTGGCAAAAGGGTTTTTTATTTGGAAAAAGGAGTGCCAAGATGGTAGAAAAAGCAGATATTCTGGATGAGAAAGCAATAGCGCGCGCCATCACCCGCATTGCGCATGAAATTATTGAGCGCAATAAAGGCATTGATGACTGTGTGCTGGTAGGCATCAAGACACGAGGGGCTTTTATCGCAAACCGCCTGGCCGAGCGCATCGAACAAATTGAGGGCAAAGCGATTATGACCGGTGAATTGGACATCACGCTTTACCGCGATGACTTAAGCGTCAAAAACAAGAACAAAGAGCCGCTTGTTCAACAAGTAGACATCACACACGATATTTTAAACAAGAAAGTTGTCCTAGTTGATGATGTTCTCTACACAGGACGGACTGTCCGCGCTGCAATGGACGCAGTTATGGACCTTGGACGCCCAGCACAAATTCAATTAGCGGTCCTCATTGACCGGGGACACCGGGAATTGCCGATCCGAGCCGATTTTGTCGGTAAGAACATCCCGACTTCAAGTAACGAACGCATCGTCGTACAAATGGAAGAAAGCGACGGCAACGACCGCGTAGCTATACACGAATAGAAATGGAGAGAAATGACTGTGACTGAAGCAATTTTGGATGTACAAGACAAACCGAAAACGGGCCAATGGATTTCATTGAGCCTTCAACATATGTTCGCTATGTTTGGAGCAACAATTCTCGTACCAAAGCTAGTAGGACTGAGCCCGGCGATTGCGCTTTTGACAAGCGGCATTGCCACTATCATCTTCATCCTCATCACCCAGTTCAAAGTGCCCGCATATCTTGGTTCATCGTTCGCATTTATCGTACCGATAACAATCGCAACAGAAACAGGAGGCATCGGCTCGGCCATGATAGGTGCGATGTTCGTATCCCTGGTTTACGCCTTGACAGCATTGCTCATTTGGAAGACCGGTTACCGCTGGCTGATGAACCTGCTGCCGCCCATTGTCGTCGCTCCGGTCATTATCGTCATAGGACTCGCGTTATCGGGTGTCGCCGTTGGCATGGCCATGAACATTCCGACAGCAGACGGTGGTTCTGAATACAGCATGCTGCATTTCTCAGCCGCGCTAGTCACGTTAGCAACAGCCATCATCTGTAATTTATACTTTAAAAACATCATCAGCTTAATGCCGATTCTCATCGGTATTTTAGTCGGATATGCATACTCGGCGGCAATCGGCATCATCAATTTCTCAGCTATCAGCGAAGCCAATTGGTTCCAAGTACCGGATTTTCTGCTACCAGGCATCGACTATAGCTTTACCGTAACGCCGACATTATTGTTCATCATGGTGCCAATCGCGATTGTTACAATC
>JBFIXY010000024.1:0-12507 GCA_041605655.1 Planococcus sp. (in: firmicutes)
AAGTCGCTAAAACAGAAGACGATGTTATTGTCCTTTTCGAAGCGATTGTTACAGAAGCGAAGGCTTCGCTTGAGCGCACACCGGATTTGCTTCCGGTGTTGAAAGAAGTTGGCGTTGTCGATAGCGGCGGTCAAGGACTTGTCTATGTGTATGAAGGATTTCTTGCTTCAATGAAAGGTGAGCAATTGCCGGAGAAGCACGCTCATAACACGATGGACGATCTAGTTAGTGCGGAACACCATAAAAATATCGCAGGATTTATGGACACATCTGATATTGAATTCGGCTATTGCACAGAGTTCATGGTGAAATTCGAAGAAGGCAAAAGAGAGTTCGATGAAGCGGCTTTCCGTTCAGACTTGAGTGCTTATGGCGATTCACTATTGGTTATATCGGATGATGAAATCGCGAAAATACATATCCACTCAGAAGAGCCTGGCAAAGTGCTTACTTATGGTCAGGAATTTGGTAGTTTGATTTCGATGAAAATCGAGAACATGCGCCAGCAGCACATTGATATCGTTGGCGAAGGTTTCCGCAAAGACGAGCCGAAGAAAACAGCGAAGCATCCTTATGCAGTAGTCACTGTTGCTATGGGTGAAGGGGTTGCAGAACTGCTTAGAAGCATTGGCGCTTCATACGTGATCGAAGGCGGCCAAACGATGAACCCGTCAACTGAAGACATCGTTAACGCTGTTAAATCAATTGACGCAGAACGCGTACTGATCTTGCCGAACAACAAAAACATCATCATGGCTGCCGAGCAGGCGGCAGAATTGCTTGATATTGAAGCTGCAGTCGTACCGACCACGGACGTGCCGCAAGGAATGGCTGCATTGCTTGCGTTTAATGCGAACGCTTCTGTTGATGAAAACGCAAAAACAATGTCTAGCGCTTGCAAACAAGTGAAATCAGGATCCGTGACATTTGCGGTCCGCGATACATCAATTGATGGCGTGACAATTACGAAAGATGACTTCATGGGAATTTCAGAAGGCAAAATTGTCATTTCAGATGCTAGCTTAGAGCGTGTAACAGAAGAGTTAGCGAAGAAATTGATCGATGAAGATACTGAAATCGTGACAATTCTTTTCGGAGAAGACGTGACAGAATCAGACGCTGAGAAATTGGGCGAATTCATCGAATCATTGAATGGCGAAGTTGAAGTCGAGATCCATAACGGCAAACAACCGCTTTATCCTTATATCATTTCAGTTGAATAGAAACCCTTGGCGCATACGGATGTATGCGCTTTTTTTATTTTTGTAGAATGTGGCAATTTCATGTACACTGAAGGTAGACACCACTATAAATATATACTTTTATTTATTGCTTAATCGCATTTGGCAGAGCTTACGATGTTGATGGAAAAACGAAGAAAACTTCACTAGTTTTTTAGCTATCTCTGCATCGTTTTGCGAGCTTCGGAACATGCGAAACCGCTTTACTATTGCTCGCCTCGACTAGAAGAACAGGCTCGACAATCGGGTCTAGACCTTCAAAACTGCATAGGGAATATCAGCAGTAAATCATCATTTCAATTTATATAAATAGGAAGGGGTTTGAGCAATGAAGTTCAAATCTGTTTTTGATATTATAGGACCGGTTATGATCGGTCCCTCTTCTTCGCACACAGCGGGAGCTGCACGTATTGGAAGAGTGGCTAGAGATTTGTTTGCACGCCAGCCGAAATGGGCGCGAGTTCATTTATACGGTTCGTTCGCAGAAACCTATAAAGGACATAGCACTGATGTGGCAATTATCGGGGGGCTATTGGACTACGATACGTTCGATGAACGCATCAAAACTTCTTTTGAAGAAGCAGAAAAATTGGGAATGACATTTGAGTTCATCCCGGAAACCGCAAGTGTAGATCATCCGAACACCGCGCGCATCGTCATTGGTGATGAGCGGTCAGAAATGTCGATGATGGGCATTTCCATCGGTGGAGGGAAAATCGAAATTACGGAATTGAACGGCTTTCCGTTGCGTTTGTCGGGCAATCATCCGGCGATCCTAGTGGTCCACGACGACCGCTCGGGCTGTATAGCAAACGTAGCGAATTGCTTGTATAAATATGATATCAACATTGGCCATATGGAAGTTTCCCGGAAAGAAAAAGGCGACATGGCATTAATGGTCATTGAAGTGGATCAAAATGTCGATAAAGAAGTACTAGAAGAACTCACGGCGCTTCCGAATATTACACAAGTAACGCGAATCGCTGATTGAGAAGGAGGTAATTGCATTGGAACCATTATTCCGCAATGTAAAAGAATTGGTAGCACGTGCAGAGGCAGAAGATAAATTAATTTCTGAAATTATGATCGAGCAGGAAATGCTGATTACTGATCGATCGCGCGAAGACATCATGAAACAAATGGACCGCAATTTGACGGTCATGGAAGAAGCTGTTGAAAAAGGCTTAAAAGGTGTGCATTCGGTATCCGGTTTGACCGGAGGAGACGCTGTTTTGTTGCAGGCATATATTGAAACGGGCAATAGTTTGTCAGGAGATTTGCTGCTTGATGCTGTCAGTAAAGCAGTTGCAACAAACGAAGTCAACGCAGCGATGGGCACCATTTGTGCGACGCCGACTGCTGGTTCAGCAGGCGTTGTACCAGGGACGTTGTTTGCTGTACAAAACAAACTTAAGCCGACACGTGAACAAATGATTCGTTATTTGTTCACTTCAGGAGCTTTCGGTTTTGTTGTTGCCAATAACGCATCGATTTCCGGCGCAGAAGGCGGCTGTCAGGCAGAAGTTGGGTCGGCTGCTGGTATGGCGGCGGCTGCAATTGTTGAGATGGCCGGTGGAACGCCGCAGCAAAGCTCGGAAGCATTCGCAATCACATTGAAAAACATGCTAGGTCTCGTCTGTGATCCGGTTGCGGGACTTGTAGAAGTGCCTTGCGTGAAACGCAATGCCATGGGTGCCGCCAACTCTGTAGTAGCTGCTGATATGGCGCTTGCAGGAGTAACAAGCCGCATCCCGTGCGATGAAGTGATCAGTGCAATGTATGAAATCGGCAAATCGATGCCGAGTGCTTTAAGAGAAACGGCAAAAGGCGGACTTGCCGCTACACCAACCGGCAAATGGTTGGAAGCGAAAATATTTGGCGGGGCAGTTGTAGGCAGTGGCCAGTAAAGACTCGGTCGCCGTTTTAAAAGGCGTCGGCAAGCAAGCTGCGGAAACTTTACAGGAAATGAAAATTGAAACGATCCATGATCTGATTATGACATTTCCTTACCGCCATGAAGATTTCCAGCTGAAAGATCTGGCTGATACACCACATAATGAACGTGTAACAGTGGAGGGAAGGGTCGAAAGCGAGCCTTCCGTCCTTTTTTTAGGTAAAAACAAATCGCGTACAACGGTACAAGTATTGGTGGGCCGCCATTTGATCAAAGCGATATTCTTCAATCAGCCTTACGTAAAAGCCAAACTCCACATCGGTGAAATCGTGACGCTCGCTGGAAAATGGGATCGCGGTCGTCAAATTATAACCGTTCAAAGCCATACGATCGGCCCCCGTACAAATGGTGCCGACTTCGAACCGGTATACAGTTTGAAGGGGAGCATTCATCAGAAGACTTTCCGCAAACTGATGCGCCAAGCGCTGGATATTGCAAAAACGGATCTGGTGGATTGTCTGCCGGAGCGATTCCGCACAGCATATCACCTTGCACCGATTGAAGATGCATTGGAATGGGTTCATTTTCCGACAGATGGTGAAGCACTGAAACAGGCTAGACGCAGGTTTGTCTACGAAGAATTACTCATATTCCAATTGAAGATGCAAGCGCTGCGCAAGAAGAACCGAGAAGAAGAAGGCGGATCGTTTATCGATTACGATTTGGATGAATTGAAAAAGTTTATCAACTCGTTGCCATATGGCTTAACCGGGGCTCAAAAACGTGTCGTCAATGAAATTTCCAAAGACATGAAAGAACCGTTTCGCATGAACCGGTTGCTTCAAGGTGATGTAGGTTCAGGTAAAACCGTAGTTGCTGCCATTGCGCTTTATGCTACGGTAACGGCTGGGCTACAAGGCGCATTGATGGCGCCAACCGAAATTCTTGCAGAGCAACACGCCAATACACTGGCGGAATGGTTTGCAGATTTCCCAGTGAAGATAGCGTTATTGACAGGTTCGGTTAAAGGCAAACGCCGCCAATTGATTTTGGATCAATTAGCGGCAGGGGAAATTGACGTGCTTATTGGTACTCATGCGCTGATTCAACCGGATGTCGCGTTCAAGAAATTGGGGCTGGTCATCACAGATGAGCAGCACAGGTTTGGTGTTGACCAACGCCGCGTCTTAAAAGACAAAGGCTATAACCCCGATGTGTTGTTCATGACAGCAACGCCGATTCCACGGACTCTTGCCATTTCAGCATTTGGCGAAATGGATGTATCCGTTATTGATGAAATGCCGATGGGTCGCAAAGAAATCGAAACGTATTGGATGAAAAAAGACATGTTCGGCAAAATTGTCGGTCGCATGGAAAAAGAATTGGCGGCAGGACGACAAGCTTACGTCATTTGTCCATTGATCGAAGAATCGGATAAGCTCGATTATCAAAATGCGGTCGATTTGTTTCAACAATTATCAAGTTATTTTCATGGGAAATTCACAGTAGGATTGATGCATGGCCGCCTGCATAGCGATGAAAAAGAGCAGACGATGCGTTCGTTTTCCGAAGGGGAAGTGGCTGTGCTTGTTTCCACGACGGTCGTCGAGGTTGGCGTAAACGTCCCGAATGCGACATTCATGTTAATTTATGATGCGGAACGATTTGGGTTGTCGCAACTCCACCAATTACGCGGTCGTGTCGGTCGAGGCAGTGACCAATCATATTGCGTACTTTTAGCAGATCCGAAAACGGAAGTCGGCAAGGAACGGATGTCGTCAATGACGGAAACCAATGATGGCTTTGTGTTAGCTGAAAAAGATTTGCAGCTTCGCGGACCTGGGGACTTTTTTGGACGCAAGCAAAGTGGAATGCCTGAGTTTAAGATGGCAGACCTTATCCATGATTATCGCGCCCTCGAAACCGCGAGGAAAGATGCCGAATCGCTTGTGAATTCAGAGGAATTTTGGACCAGCGACGAAATGAGTTGTCTACGCGGACAGCTCGAACAATCAGGTGCGCTTTCTGGCGGCCGGCTCGATTAAGAATGCAAGGTGCAGATTATCCTTGCATTCTTTTTTTGTTATTTATATACTGATATTAGTACCAAGTGCTAATAGTGGACGGTGACAAGATGAAAAAAACGAAAAAAGAACGTCAATTGGCGTTAACAGCGTCTATTAAAGAAAATCCGTTTGTGACCGATGAGGAATTGTCCGCCAATTTTAACGTCAGTGTTCAAACGATTCGCCTTGACCGCATGGAATTGTCGATACCGGAACTTCGGGAACGGATCAAACATGTAGCCGTCAAGACATTCGATGATGAAGTGAAATCTCTGCCGATAGACGAAGTGATCGGAGAGATTATTGATATTGAACTGGATGAGAAAGCGATTTCTCTTTTTGATGTAAAGCCGGAACACGTATTTCAGCGCAATCAAATTGCTCGAGGTCATCATTTATTCGCACAGGCGAATTCATTGGCAGTGGCTGTGATGAATGATGAGCTTGCATTGACTGTAAAGTCTGAACTGCAATTTCTTCGATCAGTAAAGGCTGGGCAACGTGTAGTAGCTAAAGCGCAAGTGATCGACCGGAATCCCGAGAAAAATCGGGCATATGTAAAAGTCGTTTCGTCTGTTGACCAAGTGACTGTTTTTATTGGTACATTTGAAATGTATCGAATGACTGAGCAAAGTGAAGGTGAAGGAAATTGATTATAGCAGTAGATGGTATGGGTGGAGACAATGCTCCTAAAGAGATAATCGCAGGCGTATATAAAGCTCTAGAAGAGTTCAATGATTTGCAGATTCAATTGTATGGCAAGAAAGATGAAATGACGGATTATTTGAAAGATCATGACCGTTTGTCTGTCATTCATTGTGAAGAAGTAATCGAAGCGACGGATGATCCGGTTCGCGCAGTGCGTCGCAAAAAAGATTCTTCGATGGTGCAAATGGCATTAGCCGTAAAAGAAGGACGGGCAGCAGCGTGTGTATCTGCCGGCAATACAGGTGCTTTGATGTCGGCAGGCTTGTTTGTAGTGGGGCGGATCGAAGGAGTCGATCGTCCGGCGCTTGCTCCGACGCTTCCGACGATTGATCGCAAAGGATTCTTGATGCTCGATATGGGCGCAAATGCTGAAGCGCGTCCTGAGCATTTGGTGCAATATGCTGTTATGGGCAGCATTTATGCAGAAAAAGTTCGCGGCATCACCAACCCGACAGTCGGCTTATTGAATATCGGCTCTGAGGAAAAGAAAGGCAACGAGCTAACTAAAGCCGCTTTCCCGCTTCTAAAAGAAGCACCGATCAATTTCATCGGCAACGTAGAATCACGTGATTTGTTAAATGGTGCAGCTGATGTTGTTGTAACAGACGGATTCACCGGCAATATGGTTTTGAAAACAATTGAAGGTACAGCAATGAACGTGTTTGCGATGATCAAAGATGTTTTCAACAGCTCGACGAAAACGAAATTCGCGGCTCTATTGGTCAAGGACGATTTGCGAGGATTAAAAGGCATGTTGGATTATAGTGAATACGGCGGAGCGGGTCTTTTCGGATTGAAGGCACCTGTTATCAAGGCGCACGGCTCATCCAACGGCACCGCAATGTTTAATGCCATCCGTCAAGCGCGTACGATGGTGGAACACGATGTTGCAGGAACGATTTACAGCACGCTGAAAAAGGAGAACACTCATGACTAAAATTGCATTTATCTATCCAGGGCAAGGCTCGCAGACCGTCGGAATGGGCGAAAGCTTTTTGTCCGACGAGAAGAGCCGTCAGTTTTTTCAACAGGCAGATGACGCATTGAACGTCAATTTATCCGAAATGATGTTAGAAGGTCCGCAAGAAAATTTGACGCTTACATACCATGCTCAACCAGCTTTGTTGACGGTGAGCTCGATGATTACGGAACGGTTGAACCGAGCAGGAATTTTTCCTGATTTTGTAGCCGGACATAGTTTGGGTGAATACAGTTCGCTTGTGGCTGCGGGAGTTATGCCGTTTGAAAAAGCGGTTGAAATAGTCCATAAACGAGGATTGTTCATGAATGAAGCGGTGCCTGCAGGCGAAGGGGCGATGGCGGCAATTCTCGGCATGGACAGCGCGGAGTTGGAAAAGGTCACGAGCGAAGTGACAGATGAAACCGGCGTTGTGCAATTAGCGAATTTGAATTGTCCGGGGCAAATTGTTATTTCCGGCACAAAAGCGGGCGTTGACAGAGCGTGTGTTGTGGCAAAAGAACGTGGAGCAAAACGGGCGATTCCCCTCGATGTAAGCGGACCGTTCCATTCCGAATTAATGCGCCCAGCTTCACAAAATTTGTCTCAAGTCTTGAGTGAAGCGTTTTTGGAAGACGCTACTGTTCCAGTCATCACGAACGTTATGGCGAAAAGTGAAAGCCATGCTTCTCAGATCCAGGAGTTATTGGTGCGTCAATTGTACTCGCCAGTCCTTTGGGAACAATCGGTTCGTGAAATGATTGAGTTGGGTGTAACGACATTTGTTGAAATCGGACCAGGAAAAGTGCTGAGCGGCTTAGTCAAGAAAATAGACCGATCGGTGACAACAATTCCAGTATATGATATGGAAACATTTGAAAAAGCGGTAGAGGAGCTGGCAGAATGACCAATTTATCAGGAAAAACAGCGATTATCACCGGAGCATCTCGGGGCATCGGAGCTGAAATCGCTCGTAAAATGGCACAAGCCGGCGCAAAGATTGTTGTGAATTACAGCGGCAGTCAAGCAAAAGCGGAAGCGGTTGTTGAAGAAATCAAAAACAATGGCGGCGAAGCGATTGCGGTGAAAGCGAATGTTTCGGATGCAGACGCTGTTAAAGCGATGGTCGAGCAAACGATGCAAACTTTCGGTTCCGTAGATATTCTTGTTAATAACGCAGGAATTACACGGGATAACCTGATAATGCGAATGAAAGACGACGAATGGGATGATGTGATCAACACGAACCTCAAAGGTGTCTTCATTTGCACGAAAGCGGTAACTCGCCAAATGATGAAACAACGTTCAGGGCGCATCGTCAATATTGCGTCGATTGTTGGCGTGATGGGCAATGCAGGACAGGCAAACTACGTAGCGGCAAAAGCTGGCGTAATTGGTTTGACGAAAACGACGGCGCGTGAATTGGCAAGCCGCAATATTACGGCGAATGCAGTGGCTCCAGGGTTTATCACAACAGATATGACGGATCAATTGGGTGAAGACATTCAGAAAACAATGTTGGCGCAAATTCCCCTTGGCCGATTCGGCAAACCGGAAGAAGTGGCGAAAGCCGCACTTTTCCTGGCTTCGGATGACGCATCTTATATGACTGGACAGACTTTGCATCTTGATGGCGGCATGGTCATGTAAGGAAAAATTTTGTATACTGATTTGAGGGGAGGTGACGGCATTGTCAACAGTAGTAGAACGCGTAACAAAAGTAATCGTGGATCGTCTTGGTGTGGAAGAAAGCGAAGTAAAGCTTGAAGCATCATTCACAGGCGACCTTGGTGCAGATTCATTGGACGTAGTTGAATTGGTTATGGAACTTGAAGACGAATTCGACATGGAAATTTCTGATGAAGACGCAGAAGGTATGTCAACAGTAGGCGACGCGGTAACGTATATCGAAAAAAAGCAAGCCTAAGCTGAATAAGAACGCGACGCACGGAAGCTTTTCACAAAGCGGCTGTGCGTCGCTTTGTTTTTTTGCACAAAGCGTCGAAAAAAGGTAAAATTAGAGGCAGAACGTTAAAGGAAGGCAGATTAAAATGGCAATGAAACGAAAAGTGAATCAGCAGAAGCCTGGAATGATCAAAGAAAGCTCTCGTGCGGCTTTTGATCAATTGCAAAAAGACTTGAATATCAAATTTAAACAGCCGGCATTGCTTTATCAAGCATTTACGCATTCTTCGTATGTCAACGAACACAGAAGAAGACATTACCTTGATAATGAACGCCTTGAATTTTTAGGAGACGCAGTATTGGAATTGTCGGTGTCTCACTTTTTGTATGCAAAGTATCCTGAGATGAGCGAAGGCAAGCTGACGAAATTGCGCGCAGCAATCGTGTGCGAACCGTCATTGGTAACGTTTGCCAATGAGCTGAATCTCGGCAATTACATCTTGCTTGGAAAAGGTGAGGAACAGACAGGCGGCCGGACGCGCCCGGCACTTTTAGCAGACGTATTTGAGTCGCTAATCGGAGCGTTGTATTTAGACCAAGGACTAGAAGCGGTGGTCAGCTTTATGGAAGTGGTGCTATTTCCGAAAGTTGAAATCGGTGCATTTTCCAACGTCATGGATTATAAAAGCCAACTTCAGGAATTGGTGCAGCAAAAAAACACAGGTTCATTGCATTACGAAATCATCGATGAAAAAGGACCTGCACATAGCCGCGTATTTGTAACACGTGTGTCGCTTGCTGATCAGGAACTTGGCATCGGTAATGGCCGCTCGAAAAAAGAAGCGGAGCAAAAAGCCGCTCAGCTGGCCATCCTTAAACTGCAAGAAGCAACGGAGGATTAGAACATGTTTTTGAAACGATTAGAAGTCATGGGGTTCAAGTCGTTCGCCGATCGAATTGGCATCGATTTTGTCCCCGGTGTGACAGCAGTTGTCGGACCTAACGGAAGCGGCAAGAGCAACGTCACCGATGCAATCCGCTGGGTGCTTGGCGAACAATCCGCCAAATCATTGCGCGGAGCAAAAATGGAAGATGTCATTTTTGCCGGCAGTGAATCCAGAAAACCACTGAATTTTGCAGAAGTCACTTTAGTACTCGACAATACTGACGGAAGAGCCCCTCTCGATTACAGCGAAATCAGCGTGACGAGAAGGGTTTTTCGCAGTGGTGAAAGTGCATATTTGTTAAACAACCAAAATTGCCGCTTGAAAGACATTACGGACCTATTCATGGATTCGGGACTGGGCAAAGAAGCATTCTCAATCATTTCCCAAGGGCGCGTCGATGAAATTCTTAACAGCAAAGCAGAAGAACGCCGTTCGATTTTTGAGGAAGCAGCGGGTGTTTTAAAGTACAAACAGCGCAAGAAAAAAGCTGAATTCAAATTGAGTGAAACCGATGAAAACTTAAATCGCGTATTGGACATTTTGCATGAACTTGACGGCCGTATCGAGCCGCTTCAGATTCAAGCGTCGACTGCCCGCGATTTCTTGGACATGAACGAACAATTAAAAGGCGCGGATATCGCACTTTTGGCTTTTGATATTACCCAGCTCGAACAGCAATTGGCTGCGCTCGAAGAAGAGGCGGCTTCTCATGCGCATAAAGAACAGGAATTAGCGGCTGATATTGAAGAAAAAGAACGAAATGTAAAATCGATTCGTGCAGCATTGAAAAAGTTGGACGACGAAATTGACGGATCCCAGCACGAGCTTGTGGAAGCGAGCGGTGAAAGTGAAAAATGGGAAGGCCGTAAACTGTTAATGTCCGAGAAGAAAAACAATGCCGATCGCCAAGCTCAGCAGCTTACAACGAATTTGGAAGCGGAAAAGCAAGAGAACGCGGCTCTTCACAAGAAGCATAGTGAGCAATTAGCGCTGCTGCAGGAGCGCAAAGCCGAACAATTAGCGATTCGTCAATCAGTAAAGCAATTAGAAGAGCAACTCAACCGCTCGCCTGCTGATATCGACAACGACATTGAAACCCATAAATCGACGTATATCGACCTGATGAACGAACAAGCAAGCGTTCGGAACGAAGTGAAAAACATCGATTTGCAAGAACAGCAACTATCGGAATCGAGCAGCCGCATCGCCGTGCAACAAGCGGACTTTTCAACAGAGTTAACGCGCTTGGATGAAGATAAAGCAGAGGCTGTAAAAAAACTCGAAAGCATCCGCAAGATGCTCGAGGAGAAACGTGCGCAATACAAAACGGCTGAAACAAATTATGCGGATAAAAAACAAGCATTTGATAAAAAGCAATCCATGCTGTTTCAGGCATACCAGTCCCAGAAACAACTTGGGGCACGCGTAGACACCTTACAGGAACTTGAAGCGGATTTCTCCGGCTTTTTCCAAGGCGTTCGCGAAGTGTTAGTGGCAAGAGATAAAAAGCAATTATCCGGTATTGTCGGAGCAGTTGCAGAAATAGTCCAAGTGGATCAGCAATACGCAAAAGCGATTGAAACCGCGCTTGGCGCAGCGAGCCAGCACATCGTCACCGAAAATGAACAGAACGCCCGCGAAGGCATTGAGTTTTTACGTCAAAAACGAGCCGGTCGCTCTACATTCTTGCCGATGACGGTCATGAAATCACGGAAAATTGCTGCCCACAGCATTGCTGCAGTCGAACAACATCCATCATTCGTGAAAATGGCTTACGAACTTGTCGACTATGACCAAAATTACGAAATGATTGTCGAAAATCTGCTTGGCAATGTCATTATTGCAAAAGACTTAAAAGGCGCATCTGCAATCGCCAAAGCAACGATGAACCGATACCGAGTGGTGACACTTGAAGGGGATGTCGTCAATGCCGGAGGATCGATGACAGGTGGGGCTAACAAAACCCAAGCTTCGTTCTTTACACGGAAAGCTGAACTCGAACAATTGATCGTCCAATTGAAAGATTTGACGACTACCATTGCTCAAGCTGAAACAACAGTGAAAAAAGAGCAAAAAGAAGTCAATGAAGCTGAACAAGCATTGAACAATCTTCGTTCTGAAGGCGAAAAATACCGTGATATGGAAGCTGAGCGCGCAATCATTCTGCGTGAAATTGAAGCGGTACTGAAAACGACGAAAGACCGTTATCTACTGTTTCAAGCAGAGCGCAGCAATAAAACGCATGATTTGTCTGCCATTGCAGATAAAAAGGCATCCGCTGCAGGCCGCCTAACTGAAATCAGTTCAGAGCTTCAGTCCATTTCCAAGCAAATCGAAGACTTGACGGAATTCAAGCAGCAGAATGATTCGGCTCGTGATTCGGTCATTTCGAAATTGAGCGATCAGAAATCATCGCTTGCTGTCATGAAAGAGCGTGTGGCGCAATTGATCGACAGTGAAGCGGAGCTTATGGAACGAAAACAGAAAAGTGATTTGAAAATACAAGACTTGCAAAAAAACCTTGACTGGATTCAGTCGGAAGAAGCATCAAAAGTATATTCCGACGAAGAAATCTTGCAGAAAATCGCTGACTGGACGAACAAGAAACATTTGGTCCAGCAAGCACTTGCCGAATTGAAAGTGAATCGGACAACGAAACTTGCGGATTTGAACGCGCTTGAAGAGCAATTGAAAGAGGTTCAACGCATTTACAAAGGTTTTATCGAAGCAATCCGCATATGCGAAGTTAAATCGACGCGTATTGACGTGCAAATTCAAGGCTATCTTG
>JBFIXY010000025.1:0-12370 GCA_041605655.1 Planococcus sp. (in: firmicutes)
AGCTACATCGCCCAGATTCTAGGGTCATAAGCCACGCCGGCTGTGCGGCTGAAAAAATGTCGCTTCGCCATCGTGTCTTATTCCTGTCGAATCTACACGGGCGCTTCCGCTTTTCTTTATTGTCTAGCTACAACGGCCAACTCCTCGATCTTAAGCTGCCCTTCCTGTGCGGCAAAAAACGCCGTTTCGGAAGTTCATCTTAAGTCAGCGGAGCTGAACGGCCGTTTTCGCTTTTCTTTAAATGTTACCCTCATAAACGTTGATACGATTCATCGCACGTTTTAACGCTAATTCTGCACGCTTGAAGTCGACTTCATCTTTTTGCGCCTGAAGCATCGCTTCTGCCCGCTTTGCAGATTCTTGTGCTCGTGACAGATCAATATCTGTTGCAAGCTCTGCAGATTGTGCAAGAATTGTTACTTTGTCAGGGCGAACTTCCAAGAATCCGCCACTCACAGCTGCCAATTCAGTCGAGTTTTCTTTCTTTAATCGGACTGCGCCGATTCCAAGAGGAGCAACTGTCGGAATGTGGCCAGGCAAGATTCCCATCTCGCCTGTCGCTGTAACTGCTATTACCATAGAAACTTCTGAATCGTACACTGGGCCGTCGGGAGTGACAATATTGACTTTAATGGTCTGCATTTTTTTCCCTCCTGGTCCCTGGTTTTAGACTTCTACGCCCATGCTTTTAGCTTTTGCGATTACTTCTTCAATACGCCCTACTAAACGGAAAGCGTCTTCTGGCAAGTGATCGTATTTGCCATCAAGAATTTCTCTGAATCCTTTAATCGTTTCCTGTACTGGCACGTATGAACCTTTTTGGCCCGTGAACTGCTCAGCAACGTGGAAGTTTTGAGATAGGAAGTTTTGAACGCGACGCGCACGGTTAACCGTTAGCTTGTCTTCGTCGCTCAACTCATCCATACCTAGGATTGCAATGATATCTTGAAGTTCACGGTAACGCTGAAGCGTTTCTTGAACTTCACGGGAAACTGCGTAATGCTCTTCACCAACGATTTCAGGCGACAATGCGCGAGAAGTCGAAGCCAAAGGATCCACGGCAGGATAAATACCCATTTCAGAAAGTTTACGCTCAAGGTTAGTTGTTGCATCCAAGTGAGCGAAAGTTGTTGCAGGAGCTGGATCCGTATAGTCATCGGCTGGTACATAGATCGCTTGGATCGATGTTACTGAACCTTTGCTAGTTGTTGTGATACGCTCTTGCAATTGACCCATTTCTGTAGCAAGTGTTGGTTGGTAACCAACTGCTGATGGCATACGACCTAGAAGAGCCGAAACCTCAGAACCTGCTTGTGTAAAGCGGAAAATGTTATCGATGAAGAGAAGAACGTCAGCGCCCTGCTCATCACGGAAATATTCTGCCATAGTCAAACCAGACAAAGCAACACGCATACGTGCGCCAGGCGGCTCGTTCATCTGACCGAACACCATTGCTGTTTTCTTGATAACGCCGGACTCGCTCATCTCATGGAATAAGTCATTTCCTTCGCGCGTACGCTCACCAACACCAGCGAATACTGAAAGTCCGCCGTGCTCTTGAGCAATGTTATTGATCAATTCTTGGATAAGAACTGTTTTACCTACACCGGCACCACCGAAGAGACCGATTTTACCACCTTTGATGTAAGGGGCAAGCAAGTCAACAACTTTAATACCAGTTTCAAGGATTTCGATTTCAGTGGAAAGATGTTCGAAAGTCGGCGCAGAACGGTGAATCGGGTTACGCATTTCTGTAGCCGGAACCTCTTCGCCTAAATCGATAACTTCGCCAAGTACGTTAAATACACGACCTAATGTTACATCTCCGACTGGAACAGTGATAGCGCTGCCCAAATCAGTTACTTCTGAACCGCGTTGCAATCCATCAGTAGACTCCATCGCAATAGTACGTACAGTGTCGTCACCAAGGTGAAGAGCTACTTCCAACGTCAATTTTACTTGAGGTTGTTTTGGACGATTGATAAATACTGTTAGGGCGTTGTAGATCGCTGGAAGTTGACCATCGGCAAACTTAACGTCTACAACCGGTCCCATAACTTGAAGAACGTGTCCTGTGTTCATGCTGTTCCCTCCTGTCTTACTTTTTTTCTTTATCTCACATGAATGAACAGCTCATCTCCCGCTTTAAAAACAGGAGATTGGCTGATCTCTTTTTGTGTTTTTCTACTCTAAAGCCGCTGCTCCGCCGACGATTTCAGTGATTTCCTGAGTGATCGCAGCTTGGCGCGCACGGTTATATGAAAGTGTCAATCCATTGATCAAGTCAGTCGCGTTATCGGTTGCGCTCTTCATTGCGGTCATGGACGCAGCGTGTTCACTTGCTTTGCCGTCAAGGACAGCACCAAAAATCAAGCTTTCTGCGTATTGCGGAAGAAGCACTTCTAAGATGGCTTCAGCTGATGGATCGAACTCGTAAGAAGCAGTTGCTCCAGTCGCTTGGATATCCGTTAAAGGCAGAACTTTCTTTTCAGTGACGTCTTGTTGAATAGCTGAAGCGAAGTGATTGTAGTACATATAAACTTCGTCATACGTACCGTCTGAGAACATACCAACAGCTTTGCGCGTGATTTCTTTGATGTCAGCAAAAGTCGGATGATCCGGAAGTGCGATTGCACTTTCAAGAATCGTCATTCCCTGCTTAGCAAAGAAATCCCGACCTTTACGGCCAACGCTGAGGATAACAAACTCATCATTAGAAGTATGGCGCTCATTGATGCGAGCCATTACTGTCCGCAGAATGTTGCTGTTGTATCCGCCAACTAAGCCTCGATCTGATGTGATCACAAGGTAAGCCGTTTTCTGCACAGGGCGTGTCATCATCATTGCATGCGTCTCATTTGAGCCGGCTGCGATTGATGCTACGACGTCCTGAATTTTCTCCATGTAAGGAACGAATGCTTTCGCGTTCATTTCCGCACGGTTCAATTTCGAAGCAGAAACCATCTGCATAGCACGTGTGATCTGGCTTGTTTTCTTGGTTGACGTAATTCGGTTCTTTATATCGCGTAAAGATGCCACTGGTATTTCACCACCTTATTATTTTTTGTTCGTATTCAGACTGAACGGAAATTATTCTGATTTTGCGAATGTGCGTTTGAAATCGTTGATTGCAGCGCCAAATGCTTCGTCAGAAGGCAAACCTTGAGTCGTGCGAATAGTATCCAAAACTTCTGTGTGGTTTGAATCCAGCCAGCTTGTCAATTCTGCTTCGAAACGAGTGATGTCTTGAACTGCAATATCGTCAAGGAATCCACGAGTCAATGCGTAGAAAATAACAACTTGTTTTTCAACTTTGATCGGGTTGTTCAAATCTTGCTTCAAGACTTCAACTGTACGTTTACCGCGCTCAAGTTTTGCTGCAGTCGCTGCATCAAGGTCTGAACCGAACTGAGAGAATGACTCCAATTCACGGTAAGCTGCCAAGTCAAGGCGCAAAGTACCAGCAACTTTTTTCATCGCTTTGATCTGAGCTGAACCACCAACACGTGATACAGAAAGACCAGCGTTGATTGCTGGACGAACACCAGAGAAGAATAGATCTGACTGAAGGAAGATCTGACCATCAGTGATCGAAATTACGTTTGTTGGGATATAAGCAGAAATATCGCCCGCTTGCGTTTCAACGAATGGAAGTGCAGTGATCGATCCTGAACCTAATGTTTCGTTCAATTTCGCAGCACGCTCTAACAACCGTGAGTGCAAGTAGAAAACATCCCCTGGATAAGCTTCTCGGCCTGGTGGACGGCGAAGCAATAGTGAAAGTTCGCGGTAAGCAGATGCTTGTTTCGTCAAATCATCATAAACGATTAGGACGTGTTTGCCGTCGAACATGAATTCTTCAGCCATTGTGATACCTGCGTAAGGAGCAAGGTACAATAATGGAGCTGGCTGTGAAGCTGATGCCGTCACTACGATTGTGTAATCCAACGCGCCGTTTTTGCGGAACGTTTCAACTACGTTACGTACTGTCGATTCTTTTTGTCCGATTGCAACATAGATACAGATCATGTCTTGGTCAGCTTGGTTCAAGATCGTATCGATCGCTACAGACGTTTTACCTGTCTGGCGGTCACCGATGATCAATTCGCGCTGTCCGCGGCCGATCGGCACTAGTGCGTCAATCGCTTTGATACCTGTTTGAAGTGGTTCATGAACCGATTTACGGGCCATAACCCCTTGTGCAGGGCTTTCGATTGGACGAGATTTTGTTGTGTTGATCGGTCCTAAACCGTCAACAGGCATTCCTAATGGATTTACTACGCGTCCGATAAGTTCTTCTCCTACCGGTACTTCCATAATGCGGCCAGTACGACGTACTTCATCGCCTTCTTTGATGTCTGTGTATGGGCCAAGGATAATGATACCAACGTTGTTGGCTTCCAAGTTTTGCGCCATACCAAGGACGCCAGTTGAGAATTCTACAAGTTCTCCAGCCATGACGTTATCGAGGCCATGAACACGAGCGATACCGTCACCGACTGTAATTACTGTACCAATATCGTCAACTTGCATTTCAGATTGATAGTTTTCAATCTGCTGTTTAATCAGAACACTGATTTCTTCAGCTTTGATGCTCATGTATGTCACCCTCTCTTAATTTCTTAGATTAACCGATCAATTGACGCTGCAAGCGTTCAAGTTTCGCGCTTACTGAGCTGTCGAAGATGCGGTTTCCGATTTGAAGACGCAGTCCGCCTAATAGAGACGGATCAATGATGTTTTCAATTCGTAATGATTGTTTGCCGATTTTTTTTGCAAATGCCGATGAAATCGATTCGCGCTGCTCGTCAGTCAACGGACTAACCGAGTAGACTTTCGCATCTTCGATTCCACGGTCTGCATTATCCAAACGGATGTATTCATCGACAATTGGTGATATTTCGTTTAACCGTTTACGGTCAGAAAGCAATTGCAATGTGTTTAAAACATATGCATTCGCTTGTCCGAAAAGCTTAGAAATAACAGCTTTCTTTTCAGTTGCTTCCAGTTTCGGGGAACTTAAAAGTTCCTGCAGTTCCGGGTTAGCCGCGAATGCTTTTTGCACTTCGCGCAAATCCTGTTCTACTTCCACTGAAGCGCCGTGTTTCTTCGCAATGTCGAACAATGCTAATGCGTAGCGTTCTGAAGCTTGACTCATTGCACTTCGCCTGCCTTCGCAATCGTTTCGTTAATCAATTGGCGGTTGTCTTCTTCAGAAATTTCTTTGTTAAGAACTTTAGATGCTGCAAGCAACGACAATGCGACAACTTCTTCACGAACTGCTGCCATTGCTTTTTCTTTTTCGTTAGCAATTTCTTGCACAGCAGACTCTTTCATACGGCCAGATTCAGCACGCGCAGTCGCGATCAGTTCCTGACGCGAAACTTCGCCTTGCTTTTTAGCGTTTTCTACGATTTCTTGTGCTTGAACACGCGCTTCTTTTAACAAGTTGCGTTGTTCTTCAAGCATTTTCGCAGATTCTTGACGGCTATTTTCAGCCGATTCGATTTCGCTAGCGATTAAATCTTCTCGCTGTTGCATGATGCCCATCAAAGGACCCCAAGCGAATTTTTTAAGCAAGAACAGCAATACTAGAAAGACGACAAGTGTTGCTACGATGTCTCCACCGTTCAAAAATTCTGCCTCTCCTTCAGTTGCACCAAGTACAAAATGATCAAAAAACACGATTGTTTCACTCCCTTCAAGAGCCTAAAATCCGGATTCTTCTATTTAGTAAAATCTATTAATTTCAAAGATGTTGTTTCCAAGATCAAATGGGTCATACAAACATAAATGGCGAAAAACATGCCGAAGCATTCCCGCCATTTTGCTTGTTATTGTTTAGTGGACAACTGCCATAAATGGCGCTTTCGCTTTTCGTTGTCCAGCTGCAGTGCCCAGCCCCCTCGAGTCTCTTCAGTCTGTCCAGCAATGGCAAAGTACGCCATTACCGGCCAGACTTCCAGCGCTTGTCGGGGCTAACCGGGCACTTCCGCTTTTCTAAATACTATTGGTTCATTACGATGAACGCGATTACAACTGCGATGATCGGCAATGCCTCAACTAAAGCTACCCCGATGAACATAGTTGTTTGAAGAACGCCGCGTGCTTCTGGCTGGCGAGCGATACCTTCTACTGTTTTTGAAACGATCATTCCGTTACCAATACCTGCACCTAGTGCTGCTAAACCTACTGCGATTGCTGCTGCTAATAAACCTAATGAACCTGTCATTTTGATGTGTCCTCCTCAGGATAGTTGTTTTTTTGTTTTGCTCTGTTAAGAGCGTTTTATACTCAATGGTCTTCGCTGACTTTATGCGATAAATACACCATCGTTAACATAACGAAAATGAATGCTTGGATTGCCCCAATAAAGATTGAGAATCCTTGCCATACCATCATCGGAAGGAATGCAGCGGCAAAACCGAATACACTTGCTCCGCCGAGTCCGGCCAATAGTGCAAGAAGAATTTCTCCTGCGTAAATGTTTCCGTAAAGACGCAGACCGAGTGTCAGCGTATTTGCGAATTCCTCAATGATTTTTAATGGGAATAAGAACGACATCGGTTTGAAGTAATCCGCACCGTATCCTTTTAGCCCTTTCAACTTGATACCATAATAATGGCTCAAGATGATAACCATTGCTGCCAGCGTCATTGTTACAATCGGATCTGCAGTTGGTGATTTCCACCAAAGATCTCCGTTGATAATGATTGAGAAAGGTAGCCCTAACATATTCGATACGAAGATGAACATGATTAGCGTTATCCCTAGCACATGGAATCTGCCGCCAGTTCTCCAATCCATATTGCTTTTAATGATACCCTTGACGAAATCCATGATCCATTCCATGAAGTTCTGCATGCCCGAAGGCTTCAGCTGTAAATTTCGTGTCGCGATAAAAGCAATAAGGAAAACGATAACAGCAGCTACAATTAGCATCAAAACATTCGACAAGTTAAACCAAAGGCCGAATATTTCATGAGTTGGAGCGCCGTGACCCACGATAGTTTCACCTCTCTTTCCACTTTACTTAATGGTGTTTCACATGATAGACGATCCGTTCTGTCAATAACAGAACATACGGGATCATCAATCCAATTACCGTACTGACCAAGTGAATATGCTCTGCGAAAAGAATAGCTATCGCAACAGCGGCAACACCTGATGCAAACCGTAATGCCGTTCCAAGCGAACGAACCTTCGAGCCTTCTGCCACCGCCCGGTCGAATTTGTCCATCCGGCGAACCAAAATCCACATATTATAAATGCCGAACAGGGATCCTATGGTGAGGCCTGCAAAAATCGCTTGGTATGGGGTCAATCCCCAGCCTAAGACGAAAGCTGCCAGAATGAAATACATCATCTTTTTAAGCCGTTCATAAATTTCCCTAAGTCCATCCATTTTTTACTGGTCTCCTGATTCGAATTTTCGGACGGTCTGAAGCATTGCCCATACACCGGACGCTAAGCCCGCGAGCAAGAGAATGATCAGAAATAGCGGGGCGGTTCCGAATTGTTCATCGAGCCACATACCTGTGAACAGACCGATGAGCACGGACCCGACAAGTTGTGAGAGGATGGCGCTATAAAGTGCCATCGCTTGTAAGGGACTTTTTGTTGGGCGCATGATAAACCCCTCGAATTTCGTTTTGATTTGACATTAAACCCTTAAAAAAGAGCAGTCGCATCAGGCTTCCAGAACAACATCTCTATGTATGAAAACCTTCTCATGCATACCCTTTGTAAGCATACAATAGGGGTAATTTCATGTCAATTAGATGTAGTGAAAAACATCCCAAGCGATTTACCCCCGACATATTGTCGACAAATTTAAAAGCGAAAAGCGGAAGTGCCCGTCTAGCCCCGACAAGCGCTGGAAGTCTGGCCGGTAATGGCGCTCTTTGCCATTGCTGGACTGACTGAAGCGACTCGAGGGGCTGGGCACTGCAGCTAGACATCACGAAAAGCGGAAACGGCCGTTTAGGTTCGACAGGCGTAAGACAGGCTGGCGAAGCGGCGTCTTTTCAGCCGCACAGCCGGGTTGGCTTATGACCCGAGAACCTGGCCGTTGGAGCTAGACACTACGAAAAGCGAAGGCGCCTGTTTAGCCCCGACCGGCTTAAAGCGAATCGGTGAAGCGGCGCTCTTTGCCGCTCAACCGAGACGTCTTAAGTCCCGAGGGGCTAGGCGCCGTAGCTAGACATCACGAAAAGCGGAAGCATCCGTCCAGCCAAGCTAAACTGCCCCGCTCTTCAACCACTTATTTAATAGAAGAAAAATATTCGTGCAAGCCTTCAACGATTCGACGAGATGCAAAACCATCGCCATAAGGATTCGACGCTTGCGACATGCGCTTATACGCTTCTTCGTCCGTCAACAATTCCTTCGCCAGACGGTAAATGTCTTCTTCATCGGTGCCAGCAAGTTTCAATGTACCCGCTTCAACGCCTTCTGGCCGCTCTGTCGTATCGCGCAAAACAAGAACAGGTTTTCCAAGTGAAGGAGCCTCTTCTTGAACGCCGCCTGAATCCGTCAAAATGAAGAACGAACGTGCCGCAAAGTTATGGAAGTCCAATACTTCTAGCGGCGGGATCAAATGAATCCGTGGATCTTCGCCAAGCACTTCTTCCGCAACTTCACGGACTGCCGGATTCAAATGCACAGGATATACGACTTGCACATCGTCATGCTCGGTAACAAGGCGTTTAATGGCACGGAACATATTGCGCATCGGCTGCCCCAAATTCTCTCTTCGGTGTGCCGTCAACAAAATCATGCGATCGTCGCCAATCTTCTCTAAGATCGGATGGCTGTATTCATCTTTTACAGTTGTCTTCAACGCGTCAATCGCTGTGTTGCCTGTAACATAAATCGATGCTTCTTTTTTGTTTTCCGAACGCAGATTTTGCGCAGACTTTTCAGTCGGTGCAAAATGGATGTCCGCCAATACGCCTGTGAGCTGACGGTTCATCTCTTCCGGGTAAGGCGAGTATTTATTGAATGTACGTAGACCCGCTTCAACGTGGCCGACCGCAATCTGGTTATAGAAAGCGGCAAGACCAGCAACGAAAGTCGTTGTTGTATCGCCGTGAACCAGCACGATATCCGGCTTCGCTTCTTTCATGATGTCGTCCAAACCTTCAAGTGCACGGACTGTCACACCACTAAGCGTCTGGCGGTCTTTCATAATATTCAAGTCGAAGTCCGGTTTGATTTTGAACGTCTCGAGGACTTGGTCAAGCATCTCCCGGTGCTGCGCAGTGACTGCTACTAAGGGCTCAATCGTTTCTGGATGTTTTTTAAGTTCCAAAACAAGAGGAGCCATTTTAATGGCTTCCGGGCGTGTGCCGAAAATCGTCATTACTTTCCACTTTTTAGTCAAGTTTATACCCCCACTTTTACTTAGTACCGAATAAACGGTCTCCGGCGTCTCCAAGACCCGGAACGATATAGCCATGATCATTCAATTTTTCATCAAGGGCGGCAATGTAGATATCGACATCTGGATGAGCTTGTTGCAATGCTTCTACCCCTTCAGGAGCGGCAATGATGCACATAAAGCGGATTTTGTTTGCTCCACGTTTTTTCAATGAGCTGATCGCTTCAACGGCTGAACCACCAGTTGCAAGCATTGGGTCGACCACGATGAATTCACGTTCTTGCACATCGGATGGCAATTTCAAGTAGTATTCAACCGGCTGCAAAGTTTCCGGGTCACGGTATAAGCCGATATGCCCCACTTTTGCGGCTGGGATCAATTTTAATATCCCGTCAACCATGCCGATTCCGGCGCGAAGAATTGGGACAACCCCTAATTTTTTGCCTGACAATACATTCGATTTAGCCAATTGAACCGGCGTCTCGATTTCGATTTCCTCCAACGGAAGATCACGTGTGATTTCAAAAGCCATCAAAGTGGCGATTTCATCAACAAGCTCGCGGAATTCTTTTGTCCCTGTAGACTTTTCACGAATGTAAGTCAATTTATGCTGGATTAACGGGTGATCAAATACATGTACTTTTCCCACTGCAAACCTCTCCTTTTCAAACATTATCCTACCTAGTATAACAGAATTTTTTTCTTGCGACGCGCTGCCAGAAGCATTGAGAGTTTTCAGTTTATTCGACTCATTAAAGTTTAAGCATTTAAAAATCATTTTAATGTTCTTACTGAAATTCATTGATTGAAAACAAAAAAAACCGGAGCACGGAGCCTCCGGTTTACAAAGAATCTAATTTATCAAATGGCATCGGGCGGTAGAAATAGAAACCTTGACCTACGCGGCAGCCCAAATTGATGAGCAACTTTCGTTGTTCTTCTGTTTCAATACCTTCTGCTACCACCATCATCTGTAAATTTTCGGCAAGTTGAATGATTGTACGAACAATCGCTATTGTTGCCGGCTCATGTATTTTTGAAATAAATGCACGGTCGATTTTGATTTCGTGAATCGGCAGTTTTTGCAAATAACTCAAAGAGGAATAACCGGTTCCGAAATCATCGATTGAACAAGTGAAGCCATACGTCTTCAAGCGGTTGAATACGGTATAGGCAGTTTCGATGTCGACAAATCCGATTCGCTCCGTAATCTCGAGCCGAATCCATTTCGGTTCAATTCCGTACCGCGAAGTGATGTTCATCAAATATGGGATGAACGATTGATGAAAAAAATGATCGGTTGAAATATTGACTGCCACTTGGCTAATCTCACAGCCAAGGTCAAGTTGGTTTTTCAGCCAATTGACCACTTTTTTCATCACAAGTTGTTCCAATTCCCTGATTTTACCATTCTTTTCCGCCACCGGGATAAAAACTTCTGGTGAAATTGTTCCAAGATCCGCTGAAAACCACCGGGCAAGCGCTTCATACCCAATCACTTTTCCGCTTATCAACTCCACTTTCGGCTGCAAGTGAACATCAATTTCTTCGCGTTTGATGGCAGCTGTCAATTCGTTCCCTACCCGCAGGTCTCTCATCATGAATTCATCGTGTTCGTTTTCATAATAACAAATCGATTCGCCCGCTCGCACTTTTGCCTTCGATAATGCACTGTCCGCATGGCGAATTACTTCGTCGCTACCACGCTGCTTTTGAGTAATTATCGCAACACCCATCTTCAATGTTAAGAATAGCTCCAAATCATCGACGGTCACAGGCTCCGCAGCACATTGCGTTAATATTTTAAGTGTATCTGGGACATCACTGAGCGAGGTCATGCAAAAAATGGCGAGTGTGGAATCGGAAAAGCGCGCCACTAGACTTCGCTGAGGCAAAGAGGCTAACAGGAAGCGTTTGCCTATTTTCTGAACGAGCACATCTCCTGCACGGTGGCCGTATTGATCGACAATTCTAACGTATTCATCAACCGAAATGAATGCCACAAAGCCTTCTTCATCTTCTTCGATCAGCGCTCCAATTTCGTTCATAAAGTAATTCCGGTTTGGTAAATCCGATTCTTTATCGAGAAATGCTAGTCGCATCATTTCCTCTTGTTGGCGGAAATATTTAATCGTCAGCGATACAACCGGAGCAATCTGTCTGATAAAGTTACGATCTGTCGCTACCAATGTACTTGCTTCTTGAAAATAAATTCCGAACGTACCAATGTCATCTCCGTCCGAATCCAAAATTGGCAATGACCAGCTTGAAAACAAGCCGTATTGCTCGCCGGTTTCTTGATAGGTTGCCAATAAAGGCCCGGACTCCGGATCTTTAATAGCTACTGTTTCTTTTGGGAAATGGGTTAGGCTATCCGATGTCTCGGCTTTTTCCATTGCCATCTCATTTACTGCATTACTGAGCAAGAAATTGCTCATATCTGGTTGAAACTCATCTTCTCCCCCGTTTAAAATGACCGAACATTTCGCTCCGTCTTGGAAAAAAGATTCTACAGTTGTGCAGGCTTTTTGCAATAACACGTTCAGCGTATAGCCTTTTTCCAAATCGTTATACGTTTCTTGCTGCAGCTTGATAAGCGCTTCGGTGCGCTTTCGATCTGTGATGTCACGAGTCAACAAGAGCATAAACCGTGAGTCAGGTTCGTCTACATTAATAGGTTGAATCGTGATTTCTACCCAAAACGGCATGCCGTCTTTTCGGTAATTGATGATTTCTTTGACACAAGCTGTGCCCGCATCGATGCATTCCCGAATTTGTCGGCTGACTTCTTGGTTCGTTTTCGAACCGTGCAGAAATTTTCCATTTCTCCCGACCACTTCGTGCAGCGGATACCCGCTCATCTCGCAAAATGACTTATTGGCATATATAATCGGATTGTTTTCAGCTTGAGGATTGGTGACGATAAATCCTGTCTGAAATTCTACACCTAGACGTTCAAGCCAATTCATGACAATTTGTGTTTCTTTG
>JBFIXY010000026.1:0-11892 GCA_041605655.1 Planococcus sp. (in: firmicutes)
AGCCCTGCTGCGATTTCGTTTTCTTGGTCGATTAAATTCCATGTTCCAACACTCGCCACTGACTCTGCCAGCACAACCGATGCTCCACCGTGAAGCAATCCGAACGGCTGATGCGTCGCGGAACTCACAGGCATTGTTGCTACTACGCGGTCTGGAGACGTTTCAATAAATTCAATGCCCAGGACCCCAATGATCGTATCTTTGTATGGTTTTAATTTCATCTTTGATACCTCTTCCTTTTTTTGGTTTTTAAAATAGAATAAAATTAAAAATATGATAAAACAAGTACTTATTATCCATTTCTCTCTATAACTTATCCATCGTATATTGTCTTGATGTCTTTTTGGCAACAATTACTCCCAAGAGCCGAAAACACTTATGTAAACATTAAATTAAATGTATGTTTTTTACTTTAAACCACTATATACGGTTTGTAACATAACTGTAATATTAAAACTTATTGCCTATTCTAACTTATGACTATACAATTAATGAAACTTATAAACGTTCGTATAAATTAATATTTTAGAAATTAAGTTAATGGAATGGGGAGAATAAATGAAGAAGATCGCATTTTCGGTACTTGCTACAAGTTCTTTAGCCTTATTGTTAGGTGTTTCAGATGCAGAAGCCAGCTCTTATACGATTAAAACAGGCGACAGTCTTTGGAAAATCGCTTCCGCCAATAAGGTGTCTGTAGCCGATTTGAAAAAATGGAACGGTTTAACTTCTGATGCAATCTACGCTAACCAAGTATTGAATTTGGCTCCTACAACGGAGACAATCGCAACTTCTTCTAGCCAAGCTTCGGTAAAGGAAACTCCAACGGCGACAAGCTCCGAATATATTGTTAAAGTTGGGGATACACTTTCTCGCATTGCAAACTTACATAAAACGACAGTCAGCGATATTCAAAAATTGAATAACTTAAATTCATATATGATTTTCCCTGGCCAAAAATTGAAAATGACTATCGCAGCAAATGCACCAGTTAAACCTGCAGCTGCGACACCAGCAATTGCCCCAGTAACTTCGTCTGCATCTTACAAAGTTGTTAAAGGCGACACATTGTCAGGTATTGCGATGCGCCATAAAGTTTCTGTGACGCAGCTGATGAACTGGAACAACCTTTCTTCTAGCACGATTCGCATTGGACAAATGCTTAACATCCAAAACGTCACTGCCTCTGTCCAACCTGTTGCTCCCGTGGCTCCTATTGCACCGGCTCCAGCACCGGTTGTTTCAACCGGAACGTATACGATTGTTAAAGGGGATACGTTATCGGGCATCGCTATCCGCCATGGCATCTCAGTCACACAATTGATGAATTGGAACAACCTTACTTCTAGTATGATTCGCATCGGACAAGTCCTAAAAGTTCAAAACACGGTAGTGGCAGCTCAGCCGGATCCGACTCCGACTCCGACTCCGACTCCTGTCTCTAATCCGGCTCCCGCACTTTCTGGCACTGTTGATCAGCTGATTTCAATTGCTAAAGCACAATTGGGCACACCCTATGTATGGGGTGGTTCTGCGGTCGGCGGGTTTGATTGCAGCGGCTATATCTATTATATATTCAACCAAGCAGGTATCAAGATGCCTCGCACAAATACGAATGGATACGATGCCCGTTCTTACGACATTAGCAATCCGCAAGTAGGAGACTTAGTTTTCTTTGCAAATACATATAAGCCAGGCATTTCCCATATGGGCATCTATTTGGGCAATAACAACTTTATCCACGCCGGTGGAGACCGCGTCCAAATCACCAGCTTAAGCGACAAGTATTGGGGCAAAAAATTCGATGGTTTCAAACGTTTCTATTAAGCTAAATAAAAAAATCCAGAGCCACTTCAACTGAAGTGGCTCTGGATTTTTTATTTATCGCCTATAATCCCTCTGTTGTATCAAAAGTTATTTAGGATTTTCAATTACTACCGCGATACCTTGTCCTCCACCTATGCAAAGACTTGCTACAGC
The DNA here is from genome assembly GCA_041605655.1 of Planococcus sp. (in: firmicutes). Taxonomy (GTDB): domain Bacteria; phylum Bacillota; class Bacilli; order Bacillales_A; family Planococcaceae; genus Planococcus. The sequence continues at coordinate 1,981 of JBFIXY010000026.1, forward strand.
GTATTTTCCACCGCGGCGTTTTAGTTCATATGCCGCCGACAATAATATACGTGTGCCGCTGACGCCGACCGGATGCCCGAGCGCCACTGCCCCTCCATTAACGTTGACTTTGTCGCGGGAAAGTCCTAACTCTTTTTCAACCGCCAAATATTGGGCAGCGAATGCTTCATTGATTTCAAACAAATCGATATCTTCCAATGATAAACCAGCACGTTTTAGAGCCTGCTTGATGGCAGGCACTGGACCGATTCCCATAATGGTCGGATCGACGCCAGCGACTCCCCAAGAGACGATGCGCGCAATCGGCTCTAAGCCGTGGTGGTCTACTGCCGTTTGTCCAGCGATTACGACAGAAGCTGCTCCATCGTTGATGCCTGACGCATTTCCAGCTGTCACAGTGCCATCCTTTTTAAATGCAGGACGCAGTTTCGCTAAAGTTTCTGTATTCGCTTCCGGTTTGATGTGCTCATCTTTATCGACGACAATACTCCCTTTACGATTTTTCACTTCCACCCCGATGATTTCTTCTGCAAACACACCATTCTCTGACGCCTGCGCAGCACGCTGATGCGACTCCACCGCGAAAGCATCTTGTTCTTCGCGGGAAATCGAATATTGCTCTGCCAGTTTTTCAGCCGTCATCCCCATGCCCGCGCCCGTGTATTGATCTGTCAATGTGGCGGTCAGCATGTCTTCGAATTGCAAATTGCCCATTTTCGCCCCATTGAAGCGCTGCGTAAAATTAGCAAATGGTGCCATCGACATATTTTCTGCTCCTCCAGCCAAAACCATATCAGCCTCGCCCAACAAGATATGCTGCGCCGCCGTTACGATAGCCTGTGCACCGGATCCGCACAAGCGGTTGAGCGTTAATGCCGGAACTTCTTTTGGAATCCCCGCTTTCAAACCGATATGACGCGCTAGATAGGCAGCATTAACATTCGATTGGATGACATTGCCATATACGACATGATTGATATCTTCTACTTTGACTTTAGCGCGCTTCAGCGCTTCTATCGCCGTCGCTGTGCCTAACTCTGTTGCGTCAACGTTCGCAAACGAGCCGCCAAACCCGCCAAAAGCTGTGCGGGCTCCGTTCACCAAATATACGTTTTCCATCCATTCATTTCCCCTTCCAAATCCGTTCCTACTTATTGTTTCACTGGGTTGCGCAAAGTATGTTTCAACACTTTTCCTGAAGCATTTCTAGGTAATTCATCCATGAATTCCACTTCTACCGGCACTTTGTATTTCGCTAATTGACTGCTGCAATACGTTTTGACCTCTTCTTCACTAATGGTTTGTCCCGCTTTAACGACTGCATATGCTTTTGGCACTTCACCGTAAACTTCATGCGGTACACCAACAACTGCCGCTTCCAACAATTGAGGAATCCGGTAAAGCACCTCTTCCGCTTCTACCGGATAGACATTCTCCCCACCGCGGATGATCATGTCTTTTTTCCGGTCCACTATATACAATAAACCATCTTCATCGAATTTCCCGAGATCTCCACTGTAAAGCCAGCCATTTTTAATCGCTTGGCGCGTTGCCTCTTCGTTGCGCAAATAGCCTTTCATCACTTGAGGGCCTTTAACTGTAATTTCCCCCACTTGGCCTGTCGGCAATGCCTCTCCAAATTCGTCCACCACTCGAATTTCCGTTAGCGGCAACGCATTTCCAACTGATCCGACCTTTTCCAATGCCAAATGGTCTCTCAACGAGGAAGCGGCCGGGGCATTTTCTGTTTGTCCGTAACAATTCTGTACAGCGACAGCAGGAAACGCTTCTTTCAATTGCCTGATCAGTTCATAAGGCATCGGCGCCGCCCCATAGCAAAACAGACGCAGCGATGAGAGGTCCCTGTCTTTTATATCCGGTCGGTTCAATAGGATGCTATACATAGCGGGCACACCAAAGAACATGGTTGGCCGCTCGGACTCAAGCTTATGCAATGTCTCGCCTGGTGAAAAGGCCTCTTCAATGATGAGCGACCCGCCTTTGACAGTCACAGGCGCTACAAACACGTGGCTTGCTGCACAGTGAAACAACGGTGTTGAAATCAGCATGCGATCTTCACCCGTGATGTCCAGCGCTTCCGCCCATATATCCGCAGTCGCAGCGATATTGGCGTGGGTCAACATGACGCCTTTCGGTTTCCCGGTCGTTCCCGACGTGTACATCACAACCGCCGTATCGTTTGCCTCAAGTTTAAGGGGACGGAATTTCATTTCTCCATTCGCAACTATATTATCCAATGCGTCGGCAGCGTCGAATTTTAGTATATCTTGAAATTTATGCTCCGTTTTACGGATTACTTCTTCAATTTTCTCATCATAGATCAACGCTTTTGCTTGCGAGTTCGAAAAAATATATTCGACTTCAGGGGCGGCAAGTTTGGTATTGATCGGCATGACTGTAAATCCGCCCAATTGAATGCCGAAATAACACACTAAGAAAGAATCTGAATTCAATGCGTATAAAGCAATGATATCCTCTTTTTCATAGCCTTTTTGTTGAAAATAAGATGCAATGGCTTCTGCTTTTTTATAGAATTCACGATACGTCATTTTTCTTCCTTCAAAAGAAGTATACATTTTATCCGGCTGCGTCTTTGCGTATTCGGACATGCTTTCTGTAATGAACAAGTGCTCCATCCCCTTTACAATCAAATGGCATTCAATTTTCTTTCACGTTGGACATTCTAACTAAAGGTGATAAATAAATAAATTTTTCTGAAAAATCTTTCTGTTTTCTATCTTAGCTACTTTTATTTTGAATTGCAATAAGTTACCAGTCTCTGGATTTAAAATTCAAATCATCGTTTAAAATTAGTCAGATTGGCAAACTCAACAACTCTTTTCTCCTTATAATTCAAAAAAAGAAGCGGCTTTTAAAAGCCGCTTCCTTCCCCTGTTTTTTCATTCAATTTACTCATAATTGCTTGAGCTGTGTTCTTGCCATTTTCAATGCACGCGCCGATTCCGACACCGTAATAAGATGATCCTGCTAAATGAACATTCGGCACTTGCGCTGCCATTTTCGCTTCCAGCGCATTGACGGCGGCTTTATGCCCCATGTGGTAATTGGGCATGAGCCCTTCCCACTTTGTCACTTCGATAGTTGACGGCTGTGCTTCGATCGCTAAGCTTTTTTGAATGTCGGACAATGCCACTTGAACCAATTCCTCTTCTGACAAGGCTTTCAATCGATCGTATGCGGGATTTGAACTTTTATAGAAAAGCCTTACGAGCAGATGTTGGTGCTCTGAAGTATGACGCCATTTCCGACTAGTCCACGTGCAAGCGTTGCAAAAGACATCACTGCCCTCCGATACGATAAAACCAGTGCCGTCTTCTGGCAGGTTTTCATCCGCAATATCAAATCCAAGATAGATGCTGATCAATGAGGAATTCGTCAATCGATCAAACTCTTCGTCTAGCTCTTCAGCGTCCAGTACTTGCTGCGCCACTTGATGCGGTGTAGCCAAAACTACAAAATCGACGGTAGAGACATTGCCGTCATTAAATTTGACTTCGTATCCATCGCCCTGCTTGACGACTTTGGAAACACCGTTGCCTTTTATGATTTTCGTCTTTTGAAGCGACTCTTCAAGCCGGTCGATCAATACTTCCATTCCGTGATCAAAAGAAATGAATTTCTTATTCGCTGCTCCTTGATAATGAGCTTTATTGGCTTCAAAGCCTTTGATGATACTGCCATAGTCGTTTTTGTAATCAATGAGATACGGCAAGGTCGAAGCTAGCGTCAAATCGTCCAAACTCCCAGAATAAACACCGGACAAAACCGGTGCAATTTGCTTTTCCACCAATTCCTCGCCAAGAAATGCTTTTAAAAACTCTCCGAGGGAACTGTCACGCGTGTACGATTCGTTTTTACTTTCAAAATCCTTTAGCGCTTCTCTTTTTCCTCGTTCCGACACCAATGTTGAACTGAACAATGCTTCCTTATTCATCGGAATTCCGAAGACGCTATCTGCTGGTATCGCGTGTAATTTGTTATTGGCGTATAAATACGAAATGCCCGTTCCGTTATAAACGACTTTGTCTTGCAGGCTCAGTTCCTCCACGAGCTGCGAGACACTTGAGTGACGGGCAACGATTGAATCCGCACCGGTTTCCATGATGAATTCTCCGCTTTCCACGGTGTTGATTTTACCCCCAAGTTTCGCCTCTCCTTCGACCAATACGAGGTCCAACTCAAGATTCGGGTTTTGCTGCAGTGTTTCCAAATAATGAGCAACCGATAATCCGGTTATGCCCCCGCCGATGATTGCTACTGTCGTCATATTCATCACTCTCCTTACTATGGTTTCTATTCTATCAACAACTCCTTGTTATCACAGGAGATATTTTATCGTTTTTCATAAGCTTTTATTGCGTTTCTACCTGATGACTGGTTTGATTAAGATAGAAGCTTTTAAGTTACTAGAGGAGGATGCACACATGAATCCAATTGATAAAACGATTATCGAGCGCAGGTCCATAAAGAAATTCAAGGCAGATCCGGTTGACACTGAAGAGATTATCGACCTGTTGAATGTAGCCAAATGGGCGCCAAACCATACGATTAATGAGCCGTGGCGTTTTCAATTATATACAGGTGCGGGCAAAGAAAAATTCGTCCAGGCCTTTCTTGATGCCATGACCCAAAAAGATGGCACCATTCCACAGACCGCGTTGAACAAAGCACAATATTTCCGCTCTATCCCGGTGCACTTGGTAGCGATTATGCCGGTCGATCCACGACAGCGTCGATGGGACGAAGATTATGGCGCGATTTCTTCACTGCTGCAGAACTTCCAATTGGCAGCTTGGGAACGTGGCATCGGCATGATTTGGCGTTCAAACGACTGGGTCTACAATCCCGTTTTCCGCAATGCACTTGGTATCGCTCCAGCAGAGAAAATAGTCGCAACAATGATGATCGGCTATCCAGAACATGTCCCTGAAAAAGGAAAGCGCACCGATATTCGAAACAAATTGAAAATCATAGACAAGTAGGAAATGGCTGCCGAGAAACTCTCGACAGCCATTTTTCTTACGCCAAACTTCTCATCGCTCCCACCGCGCCAGAAAACTCACCGTTTTCCAAAAACAGCGGAGTCGACCCCCGTAAAATGGTGTAGCTTTCTACCACTTCTTTTAATAAAGGATTGTCGATAAACGATGACCCAATATAAATGATTGTCGAACTTCTGCACTGCCGCGCTGCTTGGACACTTATCGTGCTGACTGTCTCGCCGACAAGGCCGATGACTGTTGCCAACAACTCTTCTTGAGACAATTCCCCAGATACCGCGAAGAGGTTCTGCCCAAAATTACTCGCAGTCAATTCTCCGGATATAGGCGGTTCTTTGTCTTCATATATATGCTTTACCTTCAAGTCAATCCGTTCACGGGAACCGTTTCTTGCCACACGGACGATTTCATCAAAATCCGTCAAACCCGTTAGCAAATGGCTTAGTCCAACCAATGTTCCGCCGCCAATTCCGGTACCGCCTAAACGCTCCTGAACATTGTCCTGAATACAATGAATAGACGTTCCGGTCCCTACATTCGTCACTAGGTACGCATCATCCGTGCGTCCCATCTTTTCAAGAAGGTGTTGTACACCTAAATGCGTTGCTTCGAATTCGACCATTTCACGTACACTCTCGTTCAAAAAGGATTTTAATATAGTCGACTTGCCGCCTGTCACACAAATTTCCACATTTTCTACGCCATTGATCCATTCAGCCACCCGATTAATTTCAGCAATCGGATATTTTGCGAATCGGATACCGCTGCCTTCTGTGTAAGCTACCTTGATCAACGTCCCGCCCGCATCTATTCCAACTATCATATTACACCTGCACTTTCTGAAACCGCTTTCTCGTTTTGCATATCTGAAGAAATTCTACCACAATAATGTATTTCGCGAAATTCTTTTGCCAGAAACCACTTTGAGCAATCAGATTCCAGACCAATTCCTTACCTATAAAAAAGCTGCCTATCCATTTCTGGACAGGCAGCTTTGCAATTCGAAAATGCTTATAATTGTCTGAAGCCTCCCGTATTCGCTCGGACATTGACTTCGGAAAATTTCTTCTCGTTAGCTTCTTTAGACAACAAGGTGCCCACAACTCCTCCAAGGAACCCAAGTGGAATGGATACAATTGCAGGATTCGTCAACGGGAAGAGTGCTGTTCCTGTAATAATGGCTACTCCAGCTTCTGGGTTCATGACACTTGGACTGATCGACACCAGAACAAGCGCCGATACCAATCCTGTGAGAATTGCCGAAATCGCTCCGGTTGTGTTGAATTTCTTCCAAAAGATTGTATAAACGATAACCGGCAAATTGGCGCTGGCAGCAATACAGAATGCCAATGACACCAAGAACGCCACATTCAAGCTTTGTGCGAAAATTGCCAGGATAATGGAGAATATGGACACACCTACTGATGCATAGCGCGCAGCAAGCATTTGCTGCCGTTCTGTGGCTTGGCCCTTTTTGATGATTTGGCCGTATATATCGTGAGCAAAAGCGGACGCCCCAGTCAACACAAGACCTGCAACAACTGCCAGAATCGTGGCAAAGGCTACTGCAGAAATGAACGACATCAATATATCGCCGCCCAACGCTTGAGCTAAAAGCGGAGCCGCCATATTTCCTGCTGCATTCGTGTTGATAATCGTTTCAGAGCCTACGAATGCGGCTGCCCCAAACCCGAGAAAAATTGTCATTACATAGAAAATTCCTACGATCCATGTTGCCCACATCACAGAACTCCGTGCCGTTTTTGCATCCCGCACAGTAAAGAAGCGCATCAGTATATGAGGCAGACCTGCTGTACCAAGAACAAGCGCCAACATCAAAGAAATGGTATCCAAAGGTATTTTGTATTTCACACCTGGATTAAGGAAAGCTTCCCCGTGAGGTGTTGCCGTCTTCACTTGTGAGAACATTTCCAAAATACTAAAGCCGAAGCGCTGAAAGACCAGGAATGACAAAATAACCGTACCAACCATCAACAACACTGCCTTAATGATTTGCACCCAGCTTGTGGCAGTCATACCTCCGAATAATACGTAAATCGTCATCATAAAGCCGACGAGCAAGACAGCCCATAAATAATCGATGCCGAATAATAATTGAATAAGTGCACCTGCACCGACGAGCTGGGCAATCATATAGAAAACGACTATCGTGATGGAACTGAGCGCTGCTGCGCCGCGTACTTTCTTTGCATTAAAACGGGCATTGATCATATCGGCTAATGTGTATTTCCCTAAATTGCGCAGCGGTTCCGCTACAACAAATAAGACCACAAGGTACGCCACTAAATAGCCGATTGAAAACAAGAAGCCGTCAAAGCCGAATAATGCGATTGCTCCAGCAATCCCTAAGAACGAGGCCGCTGATAGATAATCTCCAGCAATCGCTAAACCATTTTGCCAACCTGTTAATCCCCCGCCTGCTGTATAAAAATCACTAGCTGAATTGGTGCGTTTTGCAGCAAAATACGTTATGACGAGCGTCATCGCAACGATGACTAAAAAAATTGAAATTACAGTTGCGTTCATCGATTTTCCTCCTCGTCATAATCGAATTCTATTAATGTGTTACGCGCCATTTCATCAAATTTTGCTGCACGTTTCATGTAGACGGTTACAAGAATCCACGTCATCGCGAAAAGACTGAACGCAAAGACCCACACCCATGATATATCACCGATAAATGACGCGCTTAACCACTCGGTATAAGAGATGATAAAAATGAATAAGAGATATAACCCTAAAAACAATGCTGTGGTCGAAATCAAAAATGACTTTTTCTGCTTCATCAACTCCCTAAATCCTGCTGATGATTCAATTGCTTCGAAATCCGGTACATGCCCGGCTTCTCTTCTATTTACTGCCATCTTCGCTTTACTTTGCGCAGAAACTGAAGAATTGCTTTCAGCCACTGATTTCGTCATAGTCAACACCCCTATTCCATTTTTTGTATTTTCAGAATCTAAAAACTATTAAATCACTTAATAAATAACAAGTCAACATGGCAAATGGTATAGATGGAATTAAATTCCACGTTCAATAAAAGAGCGTTTCAGCTGTTTTCGGATAGCCAAGCGGCACTGTGCGTATCATTCCACTTCTGTCAGCTCACGCGCAAATTCATCGGTCGAGTGACTTCCGTTCCCCTTACTTCAGGCTGCATAAATAATCGGAATACCATTTTGGAGCGCTCTTTTTACGACTTCGAAAAAGTAGATACGTTATCATTTTCTCCAGCTGACATGAGTTCCATGACCATTATTATTCGAAAATTTAACGATATCCCCTTCGTAGTCAGCTGTGAAATTCCAGCTGTCAATAATTCGCCCATCGAGATCCGGATCATCTGACCTGAAAACCCGTTTCCAATATCGCTACAATCGTTTCCTTCCCTTACCCCAGTTAACTACCGCTGTTAAATCCATTCTCATTTTTCATAGTTCTGACACTTCTTGAAATCCCCTTTTTTATTTTCAGAAATATACTTATTGGATTAATTCACCACATGCCAAAAAGGTCTTATAACTAGTGAGTTAGAATAAGTAAAGATGAGGGGGTTTTTCGAATGAATGGAAAATGGCTGATATATGGTGCATATGGCTATACAGGAAAGTTGATCGTACAAGAAGCAGTAAAACGGGGATCTCACCCGGTCATTGCCGGACGAAATGCTGACAAACTCGCAGCCTTGGCCGCGCAATTTTCATTAGAATCAAGGGCCTTTCTGTTAGATGGCTCTGCTCATGAGCAATTACAAGACATCGATCTTGTGCTGCATTGTGCGGGTCCATTCAGCGAAACGAGCAAACCGATGATTGAAGCATGCCTTGCTGCAGGGGCGCATTATTTAGATATTACCGGAGAAATCCCTGTTTTTGAATACACGCATGCGCAGCACGAGCGAGCGCTTGCAGCCAACATCATACTTTGTTCCGGAGTCGGATTTGATGTTATTCCCACAGACTGTACTGCTTTGAAATTAAAAGAAATACTGCCCGATGCTACACATCTGGCACTCGGATTCGATTCAGATTCCAGCCTATCCCCCGGGACTTCCAAAACCGCTATTCGCGGACTTGGCTCAGGAAGCGCAGTGCGCCGGGACGGGGTCATTGTGGAGAAGCCCTTCGGCAGCCAGCATCGTTCCATCGACTTTGGCCGAGGTAGAAAATCCGCCATCGGTATCCCTTGGGGGGATGTCGCTACAGCTTTTTATACGACCAGCATCCCAAACATTTCCACATGGATCCCAATGCCGCGAACTGCTGTGGTCGGCGCACGATTGTCAAATGTATTGAGGCCAGTTCTGACTTCAAGACTGGTGCAGCAGAAGCTCCATACTTGGGTAGAACAAACCATCCACGGCCCGGATGAAACGCAGCGCAAAAAGTCACGTGCCTACATATGGGGAGAGGCCTTGAATGCAGCAGGTATTCGAAAATCGGTGCGCATTCAAGTGGCGAATGTTTACGATCTGACGGTCTACGGCGCATTGGCGACTGTGTCATTGGTGATGGATGGAACCTATCCTTCAGGCAGCTCTACACCTGCCCGTCTATTTGGCTCCCAACTGATCGAGACTCTTCCCGGATCAGGAAAATTTGAAATTGATACGTTTTATCCTTCTGCGAAATATCACGAATAGCCTCCAACATCAAAATAGACCAGAAGCACGCCGAAGTTCCTGGCCATGCCTCTGGTCTATTTGAATATACATGATCAATTTTTCAATATTTGCATCCGTCTATTGAATAATGTTGGGTACGAAAGGAATCCAAGCATAATACTTGTGACCGAGGCTGTTGTCAGCAATAAGAACATGATCAACAATTGGAATTGAACAGCTTGAATC
>JBFIXY010000027.1:0-11683 GCA_041605655.1 Planococcus sp. (in: firmicutes)
CACGAAAAACCCGTTAGCATCTCCGGATTTGATTGGCATTACGGCAGGGGCTTCATTTTCCGTCGTACTATTTCTGGCGTTGTTTTCAGATGAAACCAATTCGTTGACGGTGAGTATACAGTGGTTGCCACTGTTTGCATTTTTTGGTGCAACGTTGACGGCGTTGATCGTTTTTCTTCTTTCATGGAAAAATGGCTTGGCCCCATTCCGGCTATTGCTGATTGGAATTGCTGTCTCTGCATTTATGCAAGCCGGTACTACAGTTTGGATGCTTCTGGGGCCCATTTATCGAGCGAGTCAAGCGACCATTTGGACGACAGGCAGCATTTACGGTGCCAATTGGTCTCAAATCTATGTCTTGGTTCCTTGGGTTTTGCTGTTGATAGGGGTCTCTCTCTTGTTACGTCGTCAAATGAACATCTTGGAACTTGGTGACGATATTGCAACAAGTGTAGGATCTGGTGTGCAACGAAATCGACTGCTATTGCTCCTGTTAAGTACAGGTTTGACAGGCATGGCTGTCGCGTTTGTAGGAGGCATCGGTTTTGTAGGTCTGCTCGCTCCGCACATCGCTAAGCGTCTTGTTGGTTCGCAATTTCAGTCGGTTGTTTTACTTTCAGCTGGTATCGGAGCGTTGCTTGTACTCCTTGCTGATTTGATCGGACGTGTTGCATTTGCGCCGATGGAAGTTCCTGCCGGTGTGTGGACCGCGGCAGTCGGAGCGCCGTATTTTATGTATCTATTAATAACGCAGCGTAAGAGAGGGTGAGGGTGATGGAAAAAGCGATTTCTGCTGATTTCTCAGCGAATTTCCGTTGGCAGCTAAATATTGCTGAGTCGCCAATTTTGACGTTATCCGATTTAAAGAATTCAGATGTTGTTGAAGAACATTTGACGATGCTTACCGCTCGTTTCGACAGTTTCACACGGGCGCATGCAGCTTCGATTGTGGCAAAACGCGTGGGTTATGCCGCAGCATTATTAATCTACGCTAGATTACAGTATGGACTCAAAGTCGATCCTAGTGAATGTGTGCTAATGACACCTGACGAGATAACTGCGGCCCCGGATTGGATGCCTATCTATTCATTCAAACTGGAGTCAATGGATACTCAGCAAACTTCAGCGGATCGAATCATAAAAAAATTGTATGCAGAAACGGTGATTCCTATTATCGAAACATTAGTGGACGCAAAAGGAATCTCCCGTGCAGCGTTATTGGAAAATGTATTTGTGTACGTGAAGTGGGTATTGCTCACAAAATTGAAAGATGATCAATTGTTTCAACAACTGATTGCGGCACCATCTTGTGATTTTGGATGTGGCAAAAGACATCCGTTTGCTTATTATGAATGTGCCTCAGGAGCATCTCGGAGAACTTGTTGTTTGCGTTATCAAACACTTGAAAACCAACGAACTTGCAAAACGTGCCCATTGAATAAAAGGGGTCTTTAACGGATTGCCTGAATCACTTTAAATGCCAGTAAAAGTATCGTGAAGCGGTATTTTTACTGGCATTTTATTTTTGAGCTGGGTAGTTCGAATTCCAGGTTGGAAAGGTTAGATGATACAGCGCTTCGCCGCTTGAAAGTTATACACCGATATCCATACTAATTAGACAATGTCTGCAGTCTTCATCGAATGAAAATCGACTTTCATTCGATGAATAGGCAGTTAATTATTCATTAGAATGAATTATTAATAAAAATTATCGTTGTTCGTTTCCTTTGTCATGGTATTTTCGTGCAAGAAACCTATTTTTTAGATGTCTCTCGATCTATGGACCACAAGTGAAAGTCTATCTACTTATTTCTTTGAATTTGATTGACAATGATAATCATTATCAATAGAATGAGGTTTGTTGATAAACATTCTCAGTGAGGAAGTGTGGTTTTCATATGAATACTCAAATCGTTCCGAGGAACAGTGAACTGGCAATGAAAAGTGAATTGGAAATCGCATACCCGACCGTATACGATGCGTTTAAAAGACATCTTCCTTATTCCAAAAAACGGATTCTTCATCAGCTTATTCAAGCTATTGTAAGAGAAAGTTTTCTGCCTGAGTCAAATGTTAAAGAAGATAATGTCCAGTTAATCAGGCTGCGCGTTCCTGGTGGTGGAAATTTAATGGTGCCAATTGAGAAACGATATTTGCTAGGACATTTAGAAATCGGAGAGGACATCCTCTATATCAAAAAAGAAGAAACCAAAAAGATCGATCACCCGGCAGACTTTGCAGAATTGCTGCAATTACAACAAGGTGAGGATGATTTTATAGGAGAGTTGGAGAATTCAGTTGCGAATTATGCTCTTGCTCTCGCTGCAGCTGAGCTGAGAAAAGAGAAGTTGCATTGGTCGGGGGATACTTTTTCAATGTTATCGGCAGAAAAGAAAAAAGATCCCCTTTTCAGTCCATTGGCTTTTGGCGAACAGTGGGTGATTGATGGACATACCCTTCATCCTTGTACGAAAACGAAACTGGGTTTGACTGCGCAAGAAGTAATTCAGTTTTCTCCAGAGTGGGGAGCTCGTGTAGATTTAATACCGGTTGCTGTACATAAAAACTTAGCTTCTATGCATGCCATAGGCGATGAAACGATGACGGACATTCTTTTGCGGGAGTACCCTAATCTGGCGAAGGTTCTTAAAGAGAAGTTGCCTAGCAACGGAAGGGATTATGAAATAATACCGGTTCATCCTTGGCAATTGAAACATACAGTGAACGTGTATTTAAAAGAGGAAATGAATCGAAAATTAGTCATCCCATTAGAAACAGGAGCTATCCCAACCACCGCTTTATTATCTTTTAGATCACTTGCTCCGCACAGGTCCAATACGCTCCATCACATAAAGACCGCAGTTAACGTGCAAATGACGAGTGCAAAGCGGACAGTATCGCCAGCTTCTGTAAAAAATGGGCCAGTCATTTCAGCTATCTTAAAGAAGATAGCTGCGAGCGATCCTGTAATTGGCAAGTCGTATCAATTTTTAGCTGAAACTGCAGGAGGATATTTTTTGTCGCAGCAAAACGAAAAAGATGAATTCTTGATGAAGAATATATCTGCGCTCTTAAGAGAAAATCCGGAACAGCATATAAGCGAATTGGAAATAGCACTACCAGCAGCCTTTTTGATCAGTCGGTCACCAATCACTGAGAAATTGATCTTATTGGAGCTTGTTGAAAAATACGCAAAAGATAAAAATGTCAGTCTGTTCATTGCCGCTGTTGAATACATTAATGTCTATGCAGAACGCTTGCTCCCAGGTCTATTAACTTTAATCGCGAAGTATGGGATTAGTCTGGAAGCACACCTTCAAAACGCTGTACCTGTCTTTCGAGATGGGATGCCCGTTCGATTCCTTTTCAGAGACAATGGCGGTATACGAATAAAGGAAGATCGCTTTAGCTTAGTTGAAGGAAGCTTTGAGATAAATAATAACACCAATCTTTTAACGGATAGCGAACAGGATCTATTCAATATGTTTTCTCATGCGCTTCTTCATAATCATTTGGGAGAAATGATCTTTTTTCTAGCTAAAGAACTGCAAATAGAGGAAGAAACGCTTTGGCAGCCGATAAAAGACATTGTTCATGCAACGGTATCTACCTTAAAGTCTGAAGCAAATTGTCCTCAAGCGATAGCGTTTCTTGAAGAACAACTTTTCGCTCCTGTGGCCCCGTTAAAATCACTTGTGAACATGAGGCTATCAAATCAATACACAGAAAACACTTATTCATTAATGCCTAATCCATTAGCAAATCCCGAAGGGGGAGATGAATTTGAGTCATCACATAGTGAAAAATAGGGACAAGCAGGAACTGCATCAAGAAGAGAAAATTTGTATCGATTACTTACGAGTTCATCACCCACATCTTGTTCCTGAATATTTCAATTCCTTGAAAGAAGGAAGAAAGGGAGTGCTTGATAAGCTTGCTGCAGCTTTGCTGCGAGAGGATCTAGCAAATTTATACTCAACATCCATCAAGTTGAAGAAAATAGGGTCTGTTTTTATCATGGGTCTTGAAAATGTGGATGAAAAGTGGGAACAGCTTCTTCGTCAGCTGCCGGAATCTTCGTTGCGCGAAGAGCTTACATATTTTGTCTATTGTATCGATGAGCGGTTGCTTGTTTTGCCTGTGAAAAAAGAGTATGGGTTTAGAAGAGTTTTACTAGAGGATGATATTCTTCTGGTTAAAAAAAATGGGATAAAAATAGTGGAGACCGCTAGCGAGTTGCTAACAGCACTCGAAGTCAATCTTCCTCTACAGGCAACCAGCTTAAAAAAAGAGCTCGAGAACGGAACAGCTAACTATACATTAGCTCTTGCCAATTATGCACATTGGAGAGACGAATTATGTGATGAAGCAGAAAAGCTGAACGTCGACACCAGTATACAGTATGCGTTATCTAGGAAGAAAAACGATCCTGCGTGGAGTTCAAGTCTGTTTTTTGAACAATTCGCGACGGAAGGACACAACCTTCATCCGAGTTCCAAAGCGAAAAAGGATTTGGAGCCTGCGTCTGTTTATGCATTTTCACCGGAGTTCCGTCAACATTTCTTAATCTATTTTGTCGCCATACGTCTCGATCATGTGATTTCAAACGAACTTTATCCCAACTACATCGAATCGGAATTTTCGGAAACAGCGAAAATCTACAAAGAACAAATGACAGAAAAAGGCTTTAGAGCCGAGGAGTATCGCTTATTGCCCGTCCATGAATGGCAGTACCAAAACGTCATTCCTTCTTTATATGCAGAAGAGATCAAAATAGGCGTCATTATCTTGTTTGATGAGTTGACAATAGAAGGAGCGGCATCGTCGTCATTTCGCACTATTTGGCCGAACCATTTTGCAAAGCCTGCATTAAAGTTAGCGGTCAATAGCCAAATGACGTCCACCGTTCGCTCGATTTCACCGCAGACGGCGATGAATGCTGTCAAGTTTACAAAAATGATGCAGACCATACTAGAGCAAGAGCCTTCTATAGAAAACTTTCTGCCCATTAACGAAGTGGCAGGTTACGGTTTTTGTTCGGAGAATAAAGAACGTTCAAGAAACTTAACCGTTGTAGTTAGGGAGCCTTTTGAGAATAAATTGAATGCAGGTGAAATAGCAATACCTGGATGCAGTTTGTATAATCGATCACCAATTTCCGGCCAAACGATACTCGCTGAAATTGTAGACGCCTATTGTCTTCATAATCACATAAATAAGGCGAAAGGTGCCGAGAGCTTTTTGAAGGAATATCTTTCGATTGTGATTCCTGGTTATATGACCTTATTGGTGAAATACGGTGTTGCTTTAGAAGGTCATTTGCAAAACAGCGTGCCTGTATTTAAACACGGTAAACCAGTTCGTTTCTATTTTCGGGATTGGGGAGGGGCAAGGATTTGTGAGAAGCGTCTTAATCGACAAGGAATTCAAATAGATTTTCACCCTAATTCAGTATCGATAACGGAAAACGAACATGAAATGCGAGAAAAATCTTATTATACGGTATTTCAAAATCATTTAGGCGAGATGATCTTGCAGCTATGTGAATATGCAGGAATTCAAGAAAAGGGTTTGTGGAAAATAGTTCGAGAAAGCTGTATTCAAGTTTTTAGTGAACTTCGTTCTAATGGGGTTGAAGGTGTAAGTAAGGATGAAGCCTGTTTATTTGAACCAAGCGTAAAACATAAGGCTTTGACACGGATGCGTTTATATCCGGAGAGCGCTTATAGTTACAGTCATGTCCCGAACCCATTGAAAGAAGAGCGTGAATAAACATTGCGCAAGGTCGATTACTTGCCGTTGCCAAACTCATTTGCATTCAAGTCCCTAAACTTCCGGAAATTTTTATATGGGAGCTTCATAACTAGATCAACAGACTGGATGGAAATGACCATTTTGAATTGGGTAGTGTATGAATGGACAAATTCAGCACTGATGTTGGCGTTGTTAAATGCAATTCGCCTGTTGCCGGTTTTTTTCTTCAGCTTTCCGGCCGGTATTCTTGCTGACCGCTTTGACAAAAGAAGGCTATTGATTGTGAACTATTCCACTTTATTTTTCACATCAATATGGATTGCTTTTTTATTGCACCAAGAAAGCTCAGTCTTCTGGCTTTTGCTGGTTGTTTCATTGCGCTCCTGTTTGATGACTTTTGAAGTGCCGATAAGAAATTCGTTTTTGCAGGACCTTGTGCCGAAGACAATGTTGGCAAGTGCTGTATCGATCCAGACAACGATCATTAATCTGGCAAGAATGATTGGGCCAGCTTTTGCAGGATTCTTGCTAGTCCACTACAGCCCTGGAACTTTGATGTTTGGCGTATCGCTGGGAACGCTTTTTGTTCTGTTTTCCTTATGGTCAATCGGCTCTTCTAGAATTGAAAGAACAGAGAGTAAAAAAAGGGATTCTAAGCAGCCATTAACGGAGACCTGGGGATACATCCAACAACAGCCAAAGGTGATGTCCATATTACTTATCGCTATTGCTCCGATGATTTTCGGATTCCCTTATACGACAATGCTTCCTCTTTTTTCAAAAGAACTTTTTCATACGGGACCGGATGGCTTTGGGTTATTACTGTCTGTTTCTTCTTTTGGTGCAATTTTGGCCACATTGCTACTTTCGATCAAGCACCCGAAAAAGCCTGGACGATGGATGGTGATTTCAGCTTTCACATTCGGAATCGCTCTCACTTTCTTTGTTTTAATGAACAAGAATTACGCAGCAGTCCTAGCAATTATGTTCGTGATTGGTGCGGCAAGCCAATATTACCGAACACTCAGCAGAGTAACGATTCAAGTAAATGTTGACGAGCAATTTATCGGCAGAGTATTGAGTATCGCTTTGATGGATCGGGGTTTTATCCCTTTAGGTGCACTGCTTATAGGATGGATTGCCACTGCATGGGGAGTTGTTGCAGCTGGATTGTTTATGGGGATCGGCTGCTGTGTTGTTACGGTATTTATCACCCTGCTGCGAAAAGATTTGTGGAATGGTTAGAAATGAGGTTTTTACATGACATTAACTCAAGAAAAAAGAAGATTAAAACCTGATTCGATGGCTAAATGGATGAAAAATCGTAATCATCAAGAAGCTTTTTGTGCCTATATTTATGACTTGGACCAACTTAGTCGTCACACGGCGGCTATTAAAAGCTCATTGCCTCCTTTTTGCCGTCTATTCTATGCCATGAAGGCTAACCCGGATGAGCGAATTATCGAGGTGCTAGACAAAATAGTCGATGGCTTTGAAGTAGCATCGGCAGGAGAAATTCGAAAAGTCAAAGCAAGCTCGGATAAACCCATCATCTTTGGGGCACCTGCTAAAAAAGATTACGAACTCGAGATGATCGTCAATGGGGATGCGGAACTTGTCAATATCGAAAGTTTCCATGATGCAAATAGGCTGCAGCATATGGCAGAAAAAGCGCAGAAAAAAGTAGCGGTAGTGCTCCGTGTTAACTTACAAGACAATGTATCTAACAGCTTTTTGAAAATGGCAGGAGTCCCGACCCAATTCGGTGTGGCGGAAAAAGATATTCCCGAACTTTTAAGGAAGGTAGTCTTATCTCCAAACCTTGAAGTCAAAGGTTTTCATTTCCATGCAATGTCCAACAACTTGGATGCTGAAGCACATATAAGATTTATTGCTTTGTGCTTAAAGAAAGTGAAAGAATGGAAAGAAATTTCCGGCCTGTCGACACCGGTTGTGAATGTAGGAGGAGGGATAGGGATAAACTACACGAATCCTGAATCGCCTTTTGAATGGCATGTTTTCTCCAAAGGGTTGCATGAACTGCAGGAAGAATACAAAGATGAAAATATAGAATTACTACTCGAGATGGGTCGCTATCTAGTTGCGGAAGCCGGCATTTACGCAACAGAAGTCATAGACATAAAAATGAATCACGGGGAAGTTTTTGTATTGGTTCGAGGAGGCTCTCATCATTTCAGACTACCGGCCGCCTGGAAAATGAACCATCCATTCACCATTCTTTCAAATGAAAAATGGGATTTCCCATTCGAGCGTCCCGTCGTTAAAAATTGCAAAGTGAATATTGCCGGAGAACTTTGTACCCCAAACGACATTTTCGCTAAAGATGTATTGGTACATGAATTGAAAGTGGGGGACGTCATCGTATTTCAATTCGCGGGCGCATATGGATGGACCATCTCTCATCATGATTTTCTGTCTCATCCACATCCAAAGGTCTATTACAGTGAATGAGAAGAAAGTGAAAGAGAATTAGAAATGGAAAAAGTTGAATTGCTTCATTGGAAAGGAGTTGCCGCTAACTATGGGGGCATTAGAAACGAAATCTCTTTCATTAGGATACAGCGACCAGATGATTATTAAAGAGCTTGATCTTGAGATTCCTAAAGGCGAGATAACTGTATTTATTGGATCGAACGGGTCAGGGAAGTCAACCTTACTGAGATCGCTTGCGCGCTTGCTAAAGCCTAGGTCAGGAGAAGTTTTGTTAGAAGAAGATGCACTACAAAATTTGTCGACAAAAGAAATTGCTAAGCGACTCGCGATATTGCCTCAAGGTCCGATAGCTCCCGAAGGGCTTACGGTTTTGCAATTGGTCAAGCAAGGGCGGTATCCTCATCAAAGTTGGTTGAAACAATGGTCAAAAAAAGATGAAGAAATTGTCAACCAAGCACTCGAAGTGACACAAATGCACATGCTTTCTGACAGGACGGTTGATTCATTATCAGGTGGACAACGTCAACGCGCTTGGATTGCTATGACATTGGCTCAAGATACCGATATTATTCTATTGGACGAACCGACCACATATTTAGACATGACGCACCAGATTGAGGTGCTGGACCTTTTGTTTGACCTTAACGAGAAAGAAGGGCGAACCGTCGTGATGGTATTACACGATTTAAACCTTGCTTGCCGCTATGCTCACAATTTAATAGCGGTTAGCAACCAGGGGGTATATTTTCAAGGCCGTGCTGAAGATGTGATGACTAGAGAAACCGTGAAACAAGTTTTCAATATGGACTGTGAAATTATAAAAGATCCCTTATTCGGAACCCCTTTATGCATTCCTTATGGCAAAGGACGACGCGTATTTGAGAAAAATGCGGCAAAAAGAATTCTATAGCCATTATGCTCTTCGTAAAGTGCTTAGGGAAGATGCAAACTTCCAAAACTTTTATGATGCACGTGCATCCAGGTGAAAATAAGCGAGGACCAAAGAAAAGCCGTTAGCTCAAAATAAACATTGAGAGCGGCTTTTTTTGTATATGGAACTTCATTATTAAAAATACCTATTGCAAATAGTAATCGTTACGTTTTATAATGAATGTTCATAACCGAACAGTTTGCATTGCTGCTTAAATAAACTACTCGAGGCAGAGAACCGGAAAGAGAACGGGGAAGGAGAATTGAAAACGATGTATAAATACGTAATTGTGGGCGGCGGAGTCCACGGGATAACGATGGCGAACTATTTACTGCAACTCAATAAAGTGACACAGGACGAGTTGCTGATTATCGATCCCCACGCGGAGCCGTTAGCCAATTGGCAGCGTTGTACGAATACGATTTCCATGCCGTTCTTGCGTTCCCCTAGCGTTCATCACCTTGATATAAACCCGCGTAGTTTAAGCTCATTTGTTAAAAGCAGCCAATATGACGAAAGTGCTTCGTTTCTCGGAAGGCTTAAACGACCTTCGCTTTCCTTATTTGAAGAGCATTGCCAATGCCTGATCGAAGACATGTCCCTAGATAAATGCTGGCAGCAAGGTTCCGTTAAATCGATCAGCCGATTTGGGGAAGGATGGCAAATCAACCTGGATAGCGATGAAATTTTATACGGGCAGAAATTGATATTAGCTATTGGCAATAGCGATAAATTACATTGGCCAGAGTGGGCATTAAAGCTAAAAGAGCAGCAGCAAGCTCAAATCCATCACATTTTCGAGCCCGATCTTCCGGACCTAGAAACGATGAAGCCGCCTTTTACCGTAATTGGAGGCGGAATAACAGCGGTTCATCTGACTTTGAAATTAAACCGCCTGTTTCCGGAACAAGTAACATTATTAAAACGGCACCCGTTCCGCGTCCACGATTTCGACAGTGATCCTGGCTGGCTCGGTCCTAAAAAACAAACAGCTTTTCGAAAGACCCGAGCTTATCAAAAACGGCGTGAACAAATCGTCAAAGCGCGGAACAAAGGATCCATTCCCCGAGATTTATACATCAAACTGCTTCACCAAAAAAGACGGTACACCAATCTTGTCTTGGACGGACAAGTCCACAGCACAAGCGTGGGAGAGGGCATGATCAACCTCTATGACAATACGAACCAATTGCTTCAGCAAAGTCGTACGGTTTTACTGGCAACTGGATTTCAGTCAATACTGCCAGGGAAGACCTGGCTGACACCTGTCATTGAAGAAAATCGTTTGGAATGTGCGACATGCGGTTACCCAATCGTCACCACAAATCTTCAATGGGGGCCAAACTTGTATGTAATGGGCGGTTTAGCGGAACTCGAAATTGGTCCGATTGCCAGGAATATTTCGGGAGCCCGCCAAGCAGCTGAAAGCATTGCACAGTCTCTTTAAGCTAGCAAGATAAACCACGATGCTTTGTTGCAAGTTAACGTCACGTTATAAAAAAGGCACCCGTTACATCAGTGGGACTGATGTAACGGGTGCCTTTTGCGTATTTAGGACTTTAAGAATTATTCATTATTAACGAGTACACAAGGGCGTACATCTCATGAAGTTTCCTTGTTATTTTGTAGAAGTTTCGTTGAATGGCTATTGTTCAGGATAAAAAAACTAATTCCCATTTTTAATGACTAAAATGGTTCCATCAATTCTTCCTGGCAGCGACTCCATAACGGCTCCTCTCCAGTAAATTTTGACCTTATCGCCGATTTTGAATTCAGTTCCGATTTGCTGATTGATCGGTGGAATTCGGTAAATCGTTCCCGGACTGCGATATTCGGTACTCTCATCATCCATAAAGAGAGAAGAATTAGCTTGCTTTTGCACGACCTCAATAATTTCCGCCTTGCTCTTTCCTTTTGTTTGATCCGGTTCAAGTTCTACTACCCAGATGTTTTCAGTTTGTACATCGCCATATGGATTCCCTTCCATTTCTTGATAGACATAGCCTGTTGTAGTCCGAAGGCTGATGAACCAGATAATGGCCACAAGAAGAATGAGAAAGAGAATAGCGGAAATTTCCTTTAATACTTTCTTCATTGGAGTCCTCCTCGTCTGTATCTTCTAAAAATAACATCATTTACCATTGAATGGAACCGAATTTTTTGATTAGGGTGGACTGGTGAAGGAAAGGTGGACAGAAGATGATAAAGAGAATGTGGATTGGATTAAGCTCCATCATTAAAGAAGAAAAAAGCTGTTCAATTCATTCATATGGAAAATAAATGGACTAGAAAGAAAAAAATGGATATATTATAAGGAAGTTTTATATTGTAGGTAATCACGGTTTAAGTTAATTCTAATAGAAGGAGAGAGTATGGATGTTCACTACTAGGGGAGCAAAAATTCTTGACGGCACACCCCATTACCTGGTGATTGAGGAGATGGGTGACATAGATTCCATAGAGCATTTTGAAGAAATCGTAAATGCAATGACGGAATATAGTATGAAGAAGGACATTCCATCTACTTCGATAATCCTCAATGAG
>JBFIXY010000028.1:0-11393 GCA_041605655.1 Planococcus sp. (in: firmicutes)
TAATCCTCCCGGAGCTGGACAGGCGCTTCCGCTTTTCTCAAGTATACACGATGCGGCAAAACTCGTTGAGTAATTTAGTTTATAGGTGTAAACTATCGTGTAGATTGTTTTTTTATCATTTCATGTCAGGAAGTGCAAAATGTCAACATTAATAAAAGGAACCGCCATTTTAACAATGGGGTTATTCTTGTCCAAAGTCCTTGGTATTATTTACGTTATCCCGTTTTATGGCATGGTGGGGGAAGAGAATATCGGTCTCTACCAATATGCATACATCCCATATAATTTAATGCTGTCGCTGGCAATTTCGGGTGCGCCAATCGCGTTTTCCAAATTCGTCGCGAAATACAATTCGCTCGGTGATTACGAAACCGGTCGTAGGTTATTGAAATCCGGATTGACGATGATGTTGATCACTGGTTTCGTGTCATTTCTCATGTTGTACTTTTTCGCTGGACCATTAGCGGAACTGACAATAGATGAAAATGAAAAGATCCATTCTGTCCAAGACGTCAAAGAAGTGATTCAATGGGTATCTTTTGCATTGATTGTTGTTCCGTTCATGAGTTTGATGCGCGGCTTTTTCCAAGGCTATAACTTCATGATGCCGACTGCTGTATCGCAGCTGGTCGAACAAATTGTGCGCATCATTTTCTTGCTTGCTGGTGCTTACGCGGTTTTGAACATTTTCGGGGGCTCTGCCCGGACGGCTGTGGAAGTTGCTGTATTGTCTGCGTTTGTCGGGGCGCTTGGCGGCGTCTTGGTGCTGTTCTATTATTGGAAAAAGAAAAAAGGCGAGTACAATGAATTACGCGCCAGTTCAGTCGAATCATACGACGTCAACTTAGGTGATATGTACAAAGAAATCATCATCTATGCAATTCCCGTCGTGTTTCTCGGTATCGCTAACCCATTGTTCCAGTTTGTTGATATGTTGACATTCAACCGTGCGATGGGCGATACAGCAAATGCTGCTTCTTCAGGCATTTACTTGAGTATTTTAAATTTCACGGCGCATAAACTGGTGATGATTCCAGTAATGCTAGCTACAGGTTTCTCAATGGCGCTTATTCCGCTTATTACTCGTTATTTTACAAAAGGGGAATTCGATCAAGTCAACCGAACTCTTGACAAAACGTTTCAAGTTTTGCTGTTTTTGACATTGCCAGCGGTTGTCGGTATGACTTTGCTTTCGGATGAGCTTTATCATATTTTCTATGAAATAAGCGATGCCGGTTCTGAAATCTTGGCTCATTATTTACCGGTAGCGATTCTTTTTGCATTGTTCCCGGTTACTGCTTCTATTCTGCAAGGGATCAACAAACAAAAATGGATTATTTTAAATCTCTTGGTCGGCTTATTGCTGAAATTGGCATTGAACATTCCGCTGATCAAGCTTTTTGAAACAGATGGTGCGATTGCCGCGACGATTATCGGTTACGTTGTAGCTATCGGCATGAACCTCGCTGTCATCAAAACGACGTTGAATTACCAATCAGATATGGTGCTGCGCCGCTTATTCCTGATCACCTTGATGAGTGCTGCGATGGCAGGTGCTGGATTCGCTACTCTTGCTGTTCTGGACTTATTCCTTGGCATGGATACGAAGTTTCACTCGATCGCCCGCATCTTGATCGTTGGCGCGATTGGTGGCGCAGTTTACGGCTTCCTAGGCTTGAAGACCGGAATTGCACAAAAGTTGCTAGGTGAACGATTGACGAAATATACGAAGAAATTTGGTTTTTAGGAGGTCCACATGCGCATAGATAAGTTTTTATCGAATATGGGCTATGGCTCACGTAAAGAAGTGAAGATTTTATTGAAATCGAAAGCGGTGGAAGTGAACGGCGAAACCGTGAGAGATCCAAAAGTCCACGTCGATGAGACGAATGACGAAGTGGCAGTTGGCGGTGAACTGGTCGAATACACCGAATTCATCTACTTGCTCATGAATAAACCGCCGGGTTATATTTCGGCGACAGAAGACAAATACGATGAAACGGTCATCGATTTGTTGGGTGAAGGCGAGCAATTATTTGAACCGTTTCCGGTCGGCCGACTCGATAAAGATACGGAAGGGTTGCTGTTGTTAACGAATGACGGCAAGTTGGCGCATGAGTTGCTGTCGCCGAAAAAACACGTTGATAAACGTTATTTCGCGAAAATTGAAGGCGTTGTGACAGAAGAAGATGGAGAAGCGTTTAAACGGGGCGTGATGCTCGATGACGGCTATGTAACAAAGCCAGCGCAGCTCAACATCCTGCACAGTGGACCACAATCAGAAATCGAATTGACGATCACGGAAGGTAAGTTCCATCAAGTCAAGCGCATGTTTCAAAGCGTCGACAAGGAGGTCGTGTATTTGAAGCGACTGTCGATGGGTGCGCTGGAACTTGACCCGGAACTCCAGCTTGGCGAATACCGCCATTTAACAGAAGAAGAATTAGACTCATTGAAAACAAGAAAATGACCGCATAAGCTGCGGTCATTTTCTTTGTTTTCAAGATTTTTCTAGGATGTCAGTTTGACCTTTTTTTGCGTCGTAGTCCATTTGCCTCGAATTGGGCTTTCTACCAAGTCGTTAAAGGCTAACACATTCAAATCTCTTTGAATGGTGCGAGGAGTGATGCCGAATTCATCGACAAGATCTTGCGTAGTTACAGTCCCATTTTCCAGGATGTACTTATACATATCTTTAATACGAATTAGCATCCGATCAGTTGTTGGTTTCAAAGAGAGAACCACTCCTTCATCTTTATTCCAATTGGCAAAGACAAGCGGACGAAGCGCCGAGTGAGCCCCGGCTTATTTGAAATTTGCGCCAACGACATCCCCTTTTCTTAAAAAGTATGCCAGATGCATTTATCTGACAATTTAATTATAGCTAATTATGGAGAAGATATCTATATATTTTACTTATACTTAACAGAATATATATTATTTTCACAAAGCATTTTCTAAAAAATTAGCTTGAAGTTCTTTAATTTATCTGTAAAAGGTGTACAATAGCGATAACAAAACGGTCAACTTAATCAATACATGCAAGTATGATACAGGAGTGTGATTTATGGATTGGCAACAAGAAGTGGAAAAGCGCAAAGATGGTATCATTAAAGAATTGCAGGAGCTGATTTCGATTCCAAGCATATTGAGTGAAGAGGCTACGGATGATGCTCCTTTTGGAAAAGACGTCAAAAAAGCGCTCGATTGGTTTTTAGATAAAGGCACGGCCCGAGGATATCAAGTGAAAAATGTCGGGAACGTTGCAGGACATCTTGAAACGGGCAGCGGAGAAGAGCTATTAGGAATTCTCGGTCACGTTGATGTTGTTCCTGCTGGAGCAGGGTGGACGAAAGATCCGTTCGGCGGTGTAGTTGAAAACGGCAAATTGTACGGTCGCGGTGCGATTGATGACAAAGGACCGACGATTGCTGCTTGGGCAGCATTGAACTTGGTGAAAGATGCCGGCTTCGAATTTACAAAACGTGTGCGACTGATCATCGGGACAGACGAGGAAAGCGGCTTCCGTTGTGTGGAGCGCTATTTTGAAACGGAAGAAATGCCGACGATCGGCTTTGCACCGGACGCGGATTTTCCGATTATCAATGCGGAAAAAGGCATTGCTACAATCGATTTAGCTATGAATTCTTGGCAGTCTTCCGATGCGCTCCACAGTTTTGTGTCGGGCAACCGCACAAATATGGTGCCGGATTTGGCTGAAGCCAAGCTAGCAGGAGCGATGTCTGAATGGCAACCGCTTTTTGAAGATTTTTTGAAGCAACATGAGATTAAAGGATTTGCTGAAACCGATGACGCATATGTGAAGTTAACTGTTCATGGAAAATCCGCCCACGCAATGGAACCGGAAGACGGCGTCAATGCCGGAATTTTGCTGGCGTTGTTTTTGAAAGAGCATTTAGCGGGAGACGGCGGCAAGTTCACAGCGTTTCTAACAGACCATTTTTACAAAGATTCCCGCGGTCGCAAGCTCGGCCTTGATTTTAAAGATGACATCTCAGGGGACACAACGTTGAACCCGGGTGTCATCCGTTTTGAACAAGGCAAACAAGCCGTTATTGAAGTAAGCTTCCGCTATTCGATCACTTATCCATTTGAAGAAAAAATAGGCATTGAAATGCCAGGGAATTTCACATTAAAAGTGACGTCAAACTCACGGCCGCATCACGTGGATGCTGAAGACCCGTTCATCAAAAAACTTCAATCGGCTTACGAAAAACAAACGGGTGACAAGGCAGAACTACTAGCCATCGGCGGCGGCACCTACGCACGCGTTCTTGATAAAGGAGTGGCATTTGGTATGCTATTTCCTGGTGAACCGGACATTGCTCACCAAGCAGATGAATTTGTTGATGTTAATAATTTACTAAAAGCTGTTGCGATTTACGCGGAAGCGATTTCTCAATTAGCTTGCAAACAATCATGAAAGAGGGATGTTGTATGAATTGGATTTTGCATAACGAAGACTTTATTCGCGAAGAGGAACTGAACATTTCAAAAGAAGATCGAGGCTATCAATTCGGAGACGGGATTTACGAAGTGATCCGCGTTTACGAAGGCAATTTGTTTACAGCGGAAGAACATATTGACCGTTTTTACGAAAGTGCTGAAAAAATCAAAATCGTCATCCCTTATACAAAAGATGTATTCCATAAAATGCTTTACGATTTGGTGGAGATGAATGAAATCAATAACGGACAAATATATGTACAAGTTACCCGTGGTCAAGCGATACGCCAACATCATTTCCCAGATTCGACCTCGCCGGTTATTGTCGCTTATACGAAAACGGTTGAGCGTCCCCTTGAATTGATGGGCAATGGTGTGAAAGGCACCTTTATTGAGGATGTTCGTTGGCTGCGTTGTGACATCAAGAGCTTGAATTTGCTCGGGAATGTCATGGCTAAACAGGAAGCGCATGAAAAAGGATGCTACGAAGCAATTCTTCATCGCGGAGAAGTTGTAACTGAAGGATCTTCTTCCAATATGTACGGTGTGAAAAACGGAATCATTTATACACATCCTGCAAGTAATTTAATTTTGAACGGCATTACGAGAAGAGTTATTATCAAGCTTAGCCATGAACTTGGTGTTGAAGTAAAGGAAATGACGTTTACTAAATCACAAGCTTTGGAAATGGATGAGTTCTTCATGTCGTCGACAACTGCTGAAATCATTCCGATCGTTGAAATTGATGGCGAACAAATTGGACAAGGCGTCCCGGGCGAATTGACCAAAAATCTTCAGCAATCATTCGAAAAAAATTTAAAATTAGCAGTTAAAAGCTAAAGTGGTCGGCGAGAGCCGATCACTATTTTTTTGTCGGCGCGCAAGTGGTAAACTGATAAAAGGTGATGAGTATGCAAACACATTATTTTATTGGTATTAATATTCCTGAAAAAGTTGCTAAGTACTTGGCGGAGTCGCGTGAAAACTGGGAACTGCAAAGCCACAAAAAATACATTCGACCGCAAGACATGCATATCACATTGTTATTTATCGGCAGTGCAGATGAAGGGCAATTATTTGCAGCGGCAAAAGCTTTGAAGACTATTTCACATAATCCGTTTGATTTGACGATAGCTGGCGTAAAAACATTCGGGAATCCGAAAACGCCACGGATAATTTATGCCTCTTTAGAGGAGAGCTTACCGTTATTGGAGCTTCAAGAGCAGATCAAAACGACAGTCGAAAAGTTTGATATTTCGCTGGATCAAAAGCCGTTCGTCCCGCATGTCACATTAGCGGCTAAATGGGCTGGAGGCGCAGAGCTGGAAACGGACTTGCTGCTGGAACTGAAGCCTATTACTTTTCGTGTAGAGGAATTTACGTTGTTTCGCATTGAGCCACAAAATACGCGTAAATATATACCACAAGCGGTTTATCAATTGCAAAATGGCGGCTGACGCCAAAAGAGAGGTCATATGAAAACTATCGTTATCGTCAACCCAGCAGCCGGAAACGGCAATGCAGCAAAGAAATGGAAAAATTTTAAAAAAGATATACAGTTTCCTTATGACTTGGTGATTACGGATTGTGAGGGCCATGCCGAACAAACGGTCAAAGCACTGCATGATGATTCGGAGCCGGTGCTCGTCATCGGTTTTGGCGGAGATGGCACAATGCGTGAAATTATTGCCGGAGCAGCGGGAGCTTCTCATATCATTATCGGATCGGTCGCTGCCGGTTCCGGCAATGATTTCTGCCGCGGGTTTTATTCGTTCAATGATGCGGCTTCGGTCGGTTTGTTTTTGCAGAATCAGTCGAGCAGCCAACACGATCTTGGAGAATTCATGGATTCAGGAACGTTTCAATTCGCCAGCAGTTCAGGCATCGGTTTTGATGCGGAAATATGCGCATTGGTCAATCGTTCCGGGGTGAAAAAAGGGTTGAATAAAATCGGAGCGGGAAAACTGGTGTACATGCTTTATGTGATTCGTACGTTGTTCCGCTTTGAAAAATTCAATCTGTCAGTGGAAATGGACGGTGTGGAACACCGATTTAAAGATGTATGGCTGGCGACCGCCAACAATCAGCCTTTTTTCGGGGGTGGCATGAAAATTTCGCCCGACTCTAAAACTGGAGACGGTGTGCTGGAATTGACAATTGTCAGCGGCATATCCCGCTTGAAACTGTTGCTGGTGTTTGGTACGGTTTTTAATGGAACCCACACCAAGTTTAAAGAAGTGGTGCAACTCAGTGGCAGCAGCTTCCGCTTAAAAACGGATCGGCAAGTATACCGCCACATTGACGGCGATTATGCCGGCAAAAGCCCTGAAAATGAATTTGTAGAATACGGCGTCAGCAAGAGCCGGTGGAATGCGATAAATAAAGGAAAGAAAGAGGATGTCTTATGAGAACACGATTTAAACCATGGGCGGCGAATTTAATAGAAGCCCACCCGGAAATTTTACTGCCTAATCCGCAGCAACTAAAAGGAAAATGGCAAGAGGAGTTCGGCAACACTAACCCGTTGCATATCGAGGCAGGGACAGGAAAAGGCCGCTTCATCGTCGGCATGGCGAAACAAAACCCGGAAATCAATTACATCGGCATCGAATTGTTCGATAGCGTAATCGTCAGTGCCCTTGAAAGCATTTTGGAAGAAGAGGGCGGCATCCCGAATTTACGGTTACTGCGCGTTAATGCTAAAGAGATGACCGAGTTCTTTGAAAAAGGAGAAGTGGATCGACTGTACCTGAATTTCTCTGATCCGTGGCCAAAAACGCGCCATGCGAAACGTCGTTTAACACACGATACATTTTTGAAATTGTACGAAACGGTGTTGCCTGAAAATGGGGAACTTCATTTCAAGACAGATAATCGAGGGCTTTTCGAATATTCGCTGACGAGCGTTTCGGAATATGGCATGTTATTGAAATATGTATCTTTGGATTTACACGCCAATGAGCCGGAATGGAACATCATGACGGAATACGAAGAAAAATTCTCGAAAAAAGGGCAGCCGATTTACAGGCTTGAAGCTCAATACCAATCGCATAAAGCATAAGGGGGATTCAGGGTGGATAAATTTCAATTTCACGACATGGCATTGACTTGGCTGGATGGGGGGACGACTTGGCTGGATGGCGGCACAATGTTCGGCGTAGTGCCGAAAGTTATCTGGTCAAAGCGTTATCCGGTCAATGAGCAGAACCAGATTGAACTACCGACGCATCCGATTTTGGTGCAGCATGAAGGAAAAAACATCATCATCGACAGCGGTCTAGGAGACGGCAAGTTAACTGATCGTCAAAAGCGCAATCTAGGTGTTTCTTCAGAATCACGCATTGAGGAAAATTTGGAGGAGCTTGGTTTATCTGCAGCTGACATCGATTTTGTACTCATGACGCATTTGCATGGCGATCACGCCGCGGGCTTAACGAAACTTCAAGGCGAAGAATACGTTTCGTCATTTCCACATGCGAAAATTTTTGTGTCGGCAGTCGAATGGGAAGAAATGCAACACCCGAATATCCGTTCACGCAATACGTATTGGAAAGAAAATTGGCAGCCAATTGTCGCTCAGGTGGTAACATTTGAGGAACAAGCGTCGCCTGTAAAAGGAATCACGATGTTTCACACAGGCGGTCATTCCAATGGCCATAGCGTCATTAAGTTGGAAAGCGGGGGCGAAACGATTCTTCATATGGGAGACATCATGCCAACCCATGCTCACCAAAATCCGCTTTGGGTGCTCGCTTTTGATGATTACCCGATGGATTCCATCTACGCAAAAGAAAAATGGATGAAAGAAGGTCTTGGTAACGGCTATTATTTCACGTTTTATCATGATGCGTATTACCGAATCTTGAAATGGAGCGAAGATGGAAAAGAAGTAGTCGAGTCGCTGCAATATAAAGAAAAGCAATTATAAGTGCTCGTAAGCTGAAAAAAGAATGCCGCGCAGATTCGCGCGGCATTCTTTTTATTGTATTAAACTTTATTTACTTCGACGATGGCGCCCGAATAGGCGTCTGCCATGAATTCAAATTGCTCCAATTCGTCATCGCGGTGGCGGGTGATGCCGCCTTTATAAACTTCTGTTTCGATAGCATGCTGTTTATATGGTTCTGTTTTCATGTAAATCCAAGAGCCGTCAATCGGTCCTTCTTCTTTAAATGCATTTTTCACGCTTTTTAGGACATCATCTGCGGGATAAAGCTTTTCCTTGCGGTCATATACTTCTTTAACAAGATAAGTTGCTGCCACGCCTGTTGCAAATCCGATTAACAAATCACGATTTCTCACTAAAATCCCTCCTATGCTTTCTGGACAAATTGTACCATATATCGGTAATTGGGAAAAACATAAGCTTGAAAGATGAAAGAAATAGAAAGCTCTCGAATACTATTTAGGTTTAATTAAAAATAAAGTTGCCACATCTTTCGCAAATCGAAATATAGAACTGGAAATAATCTGAAAAAAGCTCTACACTAGAAAAAGAGATGTATTTTAGGAGGAATTATACATATGAACCAAGAGACAAGAGAGTTATTCAAGACGTTGACTGAGCTGCCCGGAGCTCCCGGAAATGAGCATGCCGTACGCAAATTCATGCGACAAGAACTTGAAAAGTATTCAGATCGATTGATTCAAGATAATTTGGGCAGTGTTTTTGGCGTGAAAGACGGAAATGCTGAAGGCCCGCGCATAATGGTCGCAGGACACATGGACGAAGTCGGTTTTATGGTTTCTCAGATTACGGAGAGCGGCATGATTCGTTTTCAGCCGCTTGGCGGTTGGTGGAATCAGGTGATGCTTGCCATGCGCGTGGACGTCGTTGCGGGTGAAAAAGTGATACCGGGTGTCGTTGGTTCGATTCCACCGCATCTATTAAGCGAAGAATTGCGCAGCAAGCCGATGGACATCAAGAATATGTTGATCGATGTAGGTGCGGATGACAAAGCGGATGCTCTTGCAATGGGAATTCGTCCAGGACAGCAAATCGTACCGTTCAGTCCGTTTACAGAAATGGCGAACGATAAAAAAATCATGGCAAAAGCGTGGGACAATCGCTACGGCTGTGGTCTAGCCATTGAATTATTGAAAGAGCTGAAAGATGAGAAATTGCCGAACCAATTGTTCTCAGGCGCAACTGTGATGGAGGAAGTGGGTCTTCGCGGTGCACAAACAGCAGCTAATTTGATCAAGCCGGATTTGTTTTTTGCTGTAGATGCAAGTCCTGCCAACGATGCCACTGGCGACAAAAATGAATTCGGCCAATTAGGAAAAGGAACGTTATTGCGTATTTTCGATAGAAGCATGGTAACGCATCGCGGGATGCGCGAATTTGTTTTGGATACAGCTGAATCGAATAACATTCCTTATCAATACTTTATTTCTCAAGGCGGCACGGATGCCGGTAGAGTCCATACCACAAACGAAGGCGTTCCAAGTTCTGTAATCGGTATTTGTTCACGCTATATTCATACGTCTGCTTCAGTCATTCATACAGATGATTACGCGGCAGCGAAAGAATTGCTGACGAAACTCGTCAGAAGTGCGGATAAGACGACATTGGAAACAATCAAACAAAACGTGTAAAAGAGGGCCTTCGGGCTCTTTTTTTTGAAAGGAGTAAAATGATGAAAAAACTTCATGCAGGGATTGCTTCGAAGAATCCTTCTAAAATCCGCGCAGTTGCTGATACGTTAGAGGAGCTCGGCTATGCGTTCGATTTGGCGTCAGCTGAAACAGCTTCAGGCGTTTCTGACCAGCCAAGATCACTGACAGAAACACGGTTAGGGGCAATCAATCGGGCAAAAGCCATGGTAGAGCAATCAGTTGAAATTGCCATCGGTCTTGAAGGCGGCGTTTATGAACTCGATGGTGATATGTATTTATGCAATTGGGGAGCACTCGCAACCAAGGATGGAAAACAATACACGGCTTCTGGTGCTCAAATTCCGTTGCCGGATGAAATTGCATTGGAATTGCGCGCTGGCGGCGAACTCGGACCAATCATGGATGCGTATGCGAACGAAAGTGGCATAAGGCATCATAAAGGAGCAATTGGGATATTGACCGGAGGATTGATTAAGCGTGATGAAATGTTCGGGCACATTGTTAAGCTTCTGCTTGGGCAATACGCCAGGGACGTCGATTAAGTTGCATGTGCCAAGAAACATCTTTAAAATAAGAACAAGTAAAGTTAGGGAGGAATCGGCGTGCCTCGTTTAGGAATATTGGGTTTATTCACTGTGGCGGCTATTGTTTTAGCAGGCTGTACATCAACACCTGAAGAAAAGATGATCGACGCACTTGAAAATGCGCATGTTGCATTCACCGCTGAAGCTCGTGAAACAAACGAATCTTCAGATGGCACAGCTTTTTATTTGCCGGGGGGCTATATCGTGGAAGAGCCATCCGATGATCGCAACATCACTATTACACGTGGCAGCGATTCGTTTATGTTAAGCATTAATCCAAATGAATCAGCAGATAGCACGATATTCTACGACCTCCTAAAATCCGACACACAAGTAGATTGGATTGCAGATGAAACGTTCGAAGAAAATGGCCGATTTGGATTTGCTGCCATGCGGAAAATTGCGGAAGACCGATTTGAACTTGTGGCAAGCGCAGGCGGCGCCGAATTGAAGACTGTATCTGAAGCGGGCAAAATAGATGACAATATGAACTGGATGATGCAGACTGTACGTTCCATTGATAACGAAAAGAGGACTGATTAAAATGAGAACTTTAACATCTATCGAACAATTTAATGAATTGGCAGCAAGTGAACCGGTCGTCTTCATGTTTACCGCTGGCTGGTGTCCAGATTGTCGAATAATCGATCCAATCTTGCCTGAAATTGAAGAGTCCCACTCGGAATTCATTTTCGTGTCGGTAGACCGTGATGAATTTATCGA
>JBFIXY010000029.1:0-11380 GCA_041605655.1 Planococcus sp. (in: firmicutes)
AGTCCGTGCTGCTGCATACGACAACCGTTCCGATGCCCTTGTCAGTATCGGTGCAGGAATCGGTATTATCGGCGCAGTTTTCGGCGCACCGATACTCGATGTCATCACAGCCTTCATCGTCGGCTTGATCATCATCAAAACGGCGATTGATATTTTCAAAGAAGCTGTGTGGGCATTGACCGATGGCTTTAATGAAGACGAAGTCGAGACGATGTCCGTTCTAGTCAAAACAGTGCCAGGTGTGATTGAACTCCGTGATTTCAAGGGACGCAGCCACGGAAATGTCATGTTTATCGATTTGACCATAGCCGTCAATCCCGAATTGAATGTGATTGAAAGCCATTGGATTACAGAAGAAATCGAGAGAAAAATTGATAAAGTGAGAAAGAATTGTGTGATTCTCGTGCATATTGAACCTGTTGATGAGGTAGATCCAGATTATTAAGAAAAGGACGGCGAAAAGAAATCTTTTCACCGTCCTTTTTTATAACTATGAATGCCTAGTCTATCATTCGTTTTCCAAAGCATCGATTTGAACTGACCTCTGATTTGTGGCCAACGCCAATTCATCAATTTTACTTTGCAAAGAGCGTTGGTCAAGCGACTTTAATTGTTGAGATTCCAACGATTCCAAAATGTATGTCTGAATGTCCCATATTGCTTGATAGTGCCTTGCTGGAGCAAGCTCCGCAGCAATTCGCAATGAATCTGTTACCGACTGCATCACGGAGATATCTTCTTTCCCATAAAAAGCGATTTGGTAATACACTTTATACAATAACTCAGAAAACTCTGGCAGTCTCCATTTAATGATTGGTTGATCGTCTCCCCCCGACAAAATCGTCTCCCCATGGTGAAGATGTCCGATTTTACCGAGCAGCCTGCCAATCCGGATGATAATGTCATTTGCAGTATTCGGATCGTTAATGCCCGGAGAAATCGCGCGCAAGGCGATTTCCACTAATTTCTGTAAAGCGAAAGGAATATCCTGCTCAGAAGACCGTTCGCCACCAATAGAAAAGTAAGCGCTGGTATCTAATTCCATTTCTTCTTTTTTGTAAATATTCATCATGGGCTTTCCTTCATAAAAATAATCGCCGATGCAGACAAGAATTTCGACCTCGTAATCATTATCTTTCGCATGATTCAATAATTTATCAAATGCTAAGAATTGCAGATATCCGTTGCTGTCTGCTTTTACTGTTTCAATGATTCCGATAGGATGCCATGCAGTTGAAACTTCGGAATCGATGTTTTTCTCTTCGAAATTCTCGTAAAAAGTAATTACACGTTCTGTATCAATGATAAGTTGCTCAATCAATTTGCCGACCTGTACGGTAGTGGCAATGTAATGGATAAAGTATGCGAACGTAGCAAGACAGAAAAAAGCGATCATAATTCCGACAAAGGTCGACAATACATCGTGGCTATACAAGTCGTCCCGCATGAACATCAAAGAAAGTGCATTATAGATAAAGCCGCCCAGGAAAACACCGAGAACTCTCCACGTGACTCGGTCATGTACAAAGTTTTTCAAAGCGCGTGGCGAAAACTGAGACGAGTACATCGTCATCACTACCAAAATGGTGGAAAATGTGAAAATACTCATCGTCAGCAATGCACCTGCTAATGTGCCCATGATGATTCTTGCCAACTCAACTTGCGTCAGCAAAATTGCTGGAATGTAGTCTTTGATATGTTCGACCAACAGCAAATCTGTATAATATAAGCTGATTGATAAAACAACTGCAATAAAGCTATAAATCGCAGGTGTTAGCCAAAATTTTTCTTTCAAAGAATATAAAAATGATTTCATGATACTCCCCCGCTTCTTCATAATGTCCTATACTCTCTTTTCCCCATAATACGATAAGCACAAACAAAATCAGTTGTTTGACATTATGAAAGCGTAAAGCATTAATAGTTTATTATCCGTGCAATAAACTGATAAAAATGAATTTTACACAAATAACCTTGACCTAGTTCCAATGATACAGTATCTTTAAAGTAACTTGAAGAAAGAGGTGAGGTATTATGGCGAAAATTATTGTAAATACGCAAATCCAGTCCATAATACCGCGCTCTGTGTATCGCTGAGGATACGCTTCTTCCATTATGCCCGGGAACCATGGACTGCGATTTGCGCGCATCCATGGTTTTTTATTTTGCATAATAGGAGGAAATCACATTGAATTTAATCGAACAATACGGCTGGAATGCCGCTTGGCAAGAAAAAGTAAGCGTTGCTGGTATTCCAGGGCGCATTACACTTGAACACAAAAACATCTACCGCGTGGTAACTGACCGTGGTGATTGGCTCTGCACATTGTCCGGAAAATTTCGGCATGAACACACACACGGTGAATTTCCGGCAGTTGGCGACTGGGTTATAGTCGAGCAAATGCCTGGCGAGGAAAAAGGGATCATTCACAGCATCTTGCCGCGCACATCACAATTTTCCAGAAAAGCGGCTGGCGAAACTTCCGATATCCAAATGATCGCGGTCAACGTCGATTACGTTTTTCTTGTCATGTCATTGAATCACGATTTCAACATCCGGAGATTGGAGCGTTATTTAATAGCCGCATGGGATTCCGGGGCCAACCCCGTTATCGTGCTGACTAAAAAAGATCAATGCGAGGATTTGTTTCCATTCTTGAACGAATTGGAAACCGTCGCGTTCGGAGTTCCTGCTTTTGCGGTATCGAGCGTCACAGGCGAAGGCATTGACGAATTGCAGAAATTGCTTGCGCCAAACCTTACCGGCGCGTTGCTCGGATCCTCTGGTGTCGGCAAATCTTCATTGATCAATGCTTTGTCTGGGAGCGAGTTGATGGCTGTACAAGATATTCGGACAGACGATAGCAAAGGGCGTCATACGACCACGCACCGTGAACTTGTGCGTCTGCCACTCGGCGGTTTGCTGATTGACACGCCTGGTATGAGAGAATTTCAACTCGGGGATTACGAAGAAGGCGTCGAGAGTGGCTTTTCAGATGTTGAACAATTCGCGGATACATGCCGTTTTCGCGATTGCCAACATGGTGATGAACCCGGCTGCCGTGTGCAAGAAGCGCTCCTGAGCGGCGAATTGTCGCAAGAACGTCACCGCAGCTATATCAAGCTAAAACGCGAACTTGCCCATATCGAACGCAAAAGCGATGCGGCTGCACAGAAAGCGGCACGCAATAAATGGAAACAAATCACGAAAGACTCGCGTAAGCGACCCGTCAAAAAACGCTAATAAAAGAAGCAAGCCGGATATCGGCTTGCTTCTTTTTTATCGGATTCATGCGTTGGTTCCGGTAAGTCCGTGCTTCACTGCATAAAGAGCTGCTTGCGTGCGGTCTTGGACTTCCAATTTCGTAAAAATATTCGAGATGTGCGTTTTCACTGTTTTCTCTGTTACAAACAGCGACGACGCGATTTCCCGATTGCTTTTACCTTTTGTTAACTCTGCGAGCACTTCTTTTTCCCTTGGCGTCAATGGATTCAACAAATGTGTAGCTGGTGCTGACGGCCCTTTTAAAAGCTCCGTTGTCGCTTTCGGGTGCAACGTATTCTCGCCGCGCATCAAACTCCTAATCGATTCAACCAGTTCATCCGGTTCAATATCTTTTAATTGGTAGCCAGCCGCTCCCGCCTCCATTGCCGGCACGACATGATCCCTGTCGGAAAAGCTCGTCAGCATCAGCACGATGATTTCCGGATGCTGCTCTTTTATTTTCTGGGTTGCCTGAATGCCATCCATCTCTGGCATAACAAGGTCCATCAATATGATGTCTGGAAGCAATTTATCAGCCATTTCTACCGCTTCCTGCCCATTTGCGGCTTCGCCAACTACTTCAATATCTTTTTGGGTTTTCAAAAAGAATAACAATCCGCGCCTCACCACATGGTGATCATCCGCGATCAATACTTTCACCACGCTTACCACTCCCCGATTAATATGGAATTCTGATCAGAATTTCCGTCCCTTTATCAATTTCACTCGACCATTCAATGCTACCGCCTTCCGCTTTGGCGCGATCCCGCATGCTTTGAATGCCTATAGAAGGCAACTCGAGGTCTACATCCATGACAAATCCACGGCCTTCATCTTTGATCACCAACAACACATCCGCCGGCGTCACCGACATATAAAGTTGTACATGGTGAACTCCTGCATGCTTGCGAATATTGTTCAGCGCTTCTTGCGCAATGCGAAACAACGTTTCTTCCGTACGTGATGGCAACTGGATTACACCGGTCACTTTGAGTTCTGTCGACAGCCCAAGCATTTCGGCGTAGCCTTTGACGGCTTCTAGCAATCCGCTTTCTAGCCCCTTAGGCCGCAATTGCCAAATCAAAGCACGCATTTCATTCAGCGCTTCTTGTGTCAGGTGTTGAATATCGCGAAACGTTTCCTGCACTTCCGGGTCTTCCGACATCATACTGCCGCCTCTAGCTGTTAATGTCACAGAAAACAAAAGCTGATTGACCGAATCGTGCAAGTCTCGTGCCAACCGGTTACGTTCTTGGACCAAAGCAAGTTCTTGCTCTTGCTTGGTCAGCCCAATCCGCTTGATGGCAGAGCCGATTTGAAACGCTACAGATTCCAATAACGCCAATTCATCATCGGAAAAGCGCACCGTGTCGGGAGCAGCAATATTCAAAAGTCCAAACTTTTCATGACCCGATTGCAATGCAACTGTGGCGTGATGCGTTATTCCTTCCGCATCACCAGCATCAGACGAAATCGCGTTATCGATCCGCTGACATGCAATGATATTCGAAGCCTTTTCCAACTCACCGTCGTGATAGCGTTTCACACACCAGCAACCACCTTTTTTCAGGTGGCGGCAATCGTTCTGTTTCAGCGCAGTCGGCAGGTTTGCTTGTGCTGCGAGCTGATGCTTGCCATCTTGATCAATGAAGAAAATCCAAGCCGCCTCAAATACCGAACCGTTCAACAGCTTCCATATGGCCCCTTCAAGCATTCGGTCCATATCGGTTTCTTCGTTCAATAATTCCGCAATCTCTTTTAACAACGCCACGTTCGAATGCTGTCCCGCTTGCATGTCCGCTTCACCTCATCACTGTTTATCTCTACCATACACGTTTCCGTGCGCTTTGCGCCTCGTACTTTCGAATGAAAAAGCTCCCTGCAAGAGGGAGCTTTCGATTAGCGGTTGTCCAATTCATCCAGGAACGATTGTTTGATCAGTTCCAGCTTTTCATCGCTGTCTCGTTCGCTGGCTGCTGTAATCCCAAAATAATATTTCACTTTTGGCTCCGTGCCGCTTGGTCTTACGCAGACCCATGAACCGTCCTGCAAGAAATACTTCAACACGTTCGATTGAGGCAATTCAATTTTTTCATTGGTATTCAAGTCGACAAAGATCCGATCTTGCGTTTCATAATCCTCGATGGAAGCTACTGGAATGCCTGCTATCTGTGTTAATGGCTCTTTGCGCAAGTTTTCCAGTAGCGCTGTTATTTCACGCGCACCATCCAACCCTTTTTTCGTGACCGAGACGAGTGCTTCCCTATACCAGCCGTGGCGATTATACAATTCAACCAGCACGTCGTGTAAAGTTTTACCGAGTTTTTTATAATATGCCGCAGCTTCGACAAGCAATAATGTCGCCTGAACAGCATCTTTATCACGTGCAAAGTCACGGATCAAGTAGCCGTAGCTTTCTTCATAGCCAAATAAGAATTCAAAGTCTTTTTGCTCATCGTTGTGCTTCAACTTTTCGCCGATGAATTTAAAACCGGTTAAGACATCTTCACAATCGACTCCGTATGATTCAGCAATAACTCGACCAAATTCGGACGTAACGATCGTCTTGAAAATTTTGCCGTTATCCGGCAGCGTGCCTTTTTCCTTTTTCTGGCCCAATAAATAATCAATCAAAATAGCGCCTGTTTGATTGCCACTCAATAATTCGTAATGGCCGTCTGTACGAACGGCGATTCCTACGCGATCTCCGTCTGGATCGATCGCAATCAATAATTCACTGCCCATCTTATCGCCATATTGCATCGCCAATTCAAAAGCAGAAGCTTCTTCCGGGTTTGGTGATTGCACAGTCGGGAATTCTCCATCCGGCTGCATTTGTTCTGCCACGTAGACGATATCCGGATATCCGGCTGCTTCCATCAATTGTTTCACTGTCGAACCTGAAGCCCCGTGAAGCGGTGTGAACACTGCCGAAATCGGATTGGCTGACTGCTCTTGGACTGTTAATGCCTGTTCGATGTATGCCGCATCCAAACGGTCGCCTAAATGAACGAGTGAAGCTTCGTCGTATACCGAATTGTCGATTGCCAATTCGTCTTCCACTTTGCTGACAAAATCAATGACGCGATCTGCATCCTCTAGATTCAGCTGCGCACCATCGTCGCCGTATACTTTATAGCCGTTGTATTCAGGTGGATTGTGGCTAGCGGTAATGACCACGCCCATAAATGCATTCAAGTAGCGCACACTGAATGATAATTGCGGCGTTGTCCGCGGTTCGCTGTATAAATAAGTATGAATGCCATTTGATGCAAATGTTTTTGCAGCTTCAAGCGCAAAATCCGGAGACATGCGACGGCTGTCATACGCAATCGCAATTCCGCGCGCCATTGCTTGCTCTCCGTTGTCTTTGATGTAATCCGCGATGCCTTGTGACGCTTTTCGAACCGTGTAGACATTCATGCGATTGGTTCCTGGACCGATTTCCCCGCGCATCCCACCAGTGCCAAAAGCCAGATCTTGATAAAATGCATCTTCCGCCAATTTTTCGTCGTCTTTCAACTTCGATAAAGCTTCTTTTGTCTGTTCATCCAGCCGACCGTGTTCCAGCCAGCGCGTTAGCCGTTTTTGCCAAGTCATAAGACATCCCTCCAATACACTTAGTTTACCAAAAAATCCAAAAAAATGCCGCTTCCTTTTAGGAAGCGGCAAAAGCATTAATCTTTTTTGTATTCTACGCGGTAAACGTCGTGACGACGGTCTTTCAATTGCTTGACCGTTCCGTTTTGGCGTTGGCGTCGAAGGATTTCCAAATCGACATCGCCGATCAACACCATCTCCAAGTTCGGGTTGGTTTCGCCGACAATGCCATCGCGGGCAAACTCGAAATCGGATGGTGCAAAAATGCCGGATTGCGCATATTGAATATCCATGTTTTCGGTTTGCGGCAAGTTTCCGACCGTTCCGGAAATGACCGTATAAATCTGATTTTCAACTGCCCGGGCTTGTGCACAATAGCGAACCCGCAAATAGCCTTGACGGTCTTCTGTACAAAATGGCGAGAAGATGATATTCGCCCCCATATCCGTTGCAATGCGTGCCAGTTCCGGGAACTCGATGTCGTAGCAAATCTGGATAGCGATTTTACCGCAATCCGTATCGAATACACGGACCGAGTCGCCGGCAGAAATTCCCCACCATTTGCGTTCGTTTGGTGTGATGTGGATTTTGTATTGCTTGTCGATCGAGCCATCACGGCGGAAAAGATAGGCAATGTTGTAAATTTCGTCGTTTTCTTCTTTCACGAAATGCGACCCGCCGATAATATTGATGTTGTAACGGACAGCAAGGTCTGTAAACAATTCAATGTATTGCGGCGTGTATTCCGTTAACTTGCGCACCGCTTGGCTTGGGGATGGCTCGTTAAGGAACGACATCAATTGCGTTGTGAAAATTTCAGGGAATACTACAAAGTCCGAGTGCGCATCTGAAGCGACATCGACAAAGTATTCCACCTGATTGGCCAAATCATCAAATGATTCGATGGCGCGCATCAAATATTGCACCACACAGATCCGAACCGGATAGCTTGTTTTGAAATGACGTTTCGATATCGGTTTGTAATCGACGTTATTCCATTCCATTAACGTCGCATACTTGCCGGATGCAAGATCATCCTGCAAATAATTCGGGTTGATCCGCATCAATTGGAAGCCGTTCATCAATTGGAACGTTAAAACTGGATCATAAATCTTGTGGCGCGATACTGCATCAACATATTCGCGCGGCGACATTTCCTCTGCGTGTTTATGGAAATTCGGTATGCGGCCACCCAAAATGATGGATTTCAAATTCAATTCACGCGCAAGTTCTTTACGCGCTTCATACAATCGTTGGCCGACTTGCATGCGACGGTATTCCGGATGCACCATGACTTCAATGCCGTACATATTGTAACCGTCCGGGTTATGGTTCGTGATGTATCCGCCATCCGTCACGTCGTCCCATGTGTGACGATCGTCGTACTCATCAAAATTTATCAATAAACTCGAGCAAGAACCGATGACCGTACCGTCAAGTTCTGCTACAAGCTGTCCTTGTGGGAAAACACCCAAATGGCTGCGCAGTTGCTCTTCTTTCCATGGATCCATTCCCGGGAAGCTGAGGCGTTGCATTTCCATAATGGCATCTATATCTGCATACGTCATTTCCCGTATGATCATGCTTTTCTCAAAATGGGATAAATCGAATTGTTCTGGCACTACAGCCACTCCTTCACAAAAGTATCACACTTTATTATATAGGATAGCCGCTCAGGTTGATATCATTTTACTTGCCTGCGGTTAAGAATTATACTTTTATAGAAGTAATGTTGAAAAGAGGTACTATCCAATGTCCAAGCGCCAAGAGAATATTATGCTTGCTATGTGGGTCATAGCGCTGATCGCCACTGCCGGGTCCCTGTATTTTTCCCAAATACGCGGCTACACCCCTTGTACATTATGCTGGGTGCAGCGAATCTTTATGTATCCACTCATTATCATATTCGGCATAGCCTTAGTCCAGAAGAATGTCCGAATTGCAGCTACTACGCTGGCCATGTCCATCATTGGCGGTTCGATTTCACTTTATCATTACGGGCTGCAGAAACTGGATTTTCTATCTGAAGCTGCGCCTGCTTGTGGACAAGTGCCTTGTAATGGCCAGTACATTAATTATCTCGGATTTATCACCATCCCATTTTTAGCGCTTATTGCTTTTATCTTAATCGCAGGAATGAGCCTGTACTTGCTGAAGTCATTGAAGGAGGAAACTGGAAAATGAAAAAAATGTTAATCATCGGCGGTGTCGTGATAGCGATCTTTGCGCTACTCATCGTACTGACGAATTTCTCAAACAAAGATAAACTTGCGAACAACCCTTATGACACTGAAGATCTTGAACAACCAACTATCGATTTATTGACTGATGAAAACTACCAAAACATTGCGTTGCCGGACGAAGTTGATGAAAAAATCAAGAGTGGTGAACCAACGACGGTCTATTTCTTTAGCCCAACATGCTCGTATTGCCAGACCACTACACCTATTTTGATGCCCGTTGCAGAAGATATGGATGTAGACGTTCTTCAGTACAATCTGTTAGAGTATGAACAAGGATGGCAGGATTATTTCATCGAAGCCACGCCAACATTGGTGCATTACGAAAATGGTGCAGAAGTTTCGCGTTGGGTAGGATCTCAGCCAAAAGAAAA
Organism: Planococcus sp. (in: firmicutes); assembly: GCA_041605655.1. Classification (GTDB taxonomy): domain Bacteria; phylum Bacillota; class Bacilli; order Bacillales_A; family Planococcaceae; genus Planococcus. The sequence continues at coordinate 9,480 of JBFIXY010000029.1, forward strand.
CATTGAAGAATTTTTCAACGAAGTCGTATTAAAATAACTAACGGTGGCCATGTGCAGTGCGCATGGCCCTTTTATATGGAGGCCAACTCAATGGAATGGAATTATGAAATACAAGAAGACGGAATGACCGTCGAAGAATTACTGCGGACTGAATGGGGTCTTGGCAAGAAAGTCGTGCACGAAATGCGCATGGCCAAAAGTGTTAAAAATGCGAAACACCAAGAAGTCCTTTGGAAAGAACCTTTAGACAAAGGCACCCTTCTCTATTTCGACTTGCCCCCTGCTTCATCACCTTATGAACCGAAACACGATATCGAATTGCCGATATTATTCGAAGATGACCACTTCATCATTGCCAGAAAGCCTAAAGGCATGGCGACTCATCCAAACGAAGTCGGACAAACTGACACATTCATCAATGCCATACTCGGCCATATCATCCGCAATGGCGGTTCTTACGGAGAGCATGTCCACCGCTTAGACCAAGGAACTTCCGGCTTATTGATGGTCGCGAAGCATCCAGTTGCCAAAAATGTATTGGACCGCATGTTGGAACAAAAACAGCTTGTGCGCGATTACGAAGCTGTCGTCAAAGGCAAGGTCGTCAACCGAACGGGTACCATCGACTTCCCACTTGGCCGCGATCGCCATCATCCGACTCGTCGCCGTGTCTCTCCTTCCGGCCAAAGCGCTGTCACACATTACCGTGTCCTTAAACAAATGGAAGGCAAAACCTTGTTGCACCTGACGCTTGAAACAGGACGCACCCATCAAATCCGGGCCCATTTATCGCATATCAATCATCCGATTATCGGCGATGAACTATACGACGGCCCAATGACGCAAGATGGGGCTTACCACCTTCATGCGTTTCGCATGTCGTTCACCCATCCATTCACCGGCGAAAAAATTGTTGTGGAAGACAACGATCGCTAAATAAAAAAGAAGTTCCCCAGCGGGAACTTCTTTTTTATTTCAAGTGGATTTCGTCCGGGTGCGTGCCTGAGCGCCAATCTTGGTTCAAGCCGTCGATCATCTTCATCTCTTCAGCCGTCAAAGCAAAATTAAAGACGTCCGCATTTTCAAGAATCCGTTCAGGTTTAACCGATTTCGGAATGACGATCAAATCGTGCTGCAAATGCCAGCGGATGATGACTTGTGCAATCGACTTGCCGTAATTCTCTCCAATCTTCGCAATGACCGGATCGTCAAGCAGTCGCCCGCGTGCCAATGGCGACCATGAAGTTACCGCGATGTCGTTGTCTGCGCAAAATTGGCGAAGCGGTTCCTGCGTCAATTGAGGATGCAGCTCGATTTGATTGACCATCGGCTTCGTGTTCGCCTTAGCCATCAACTTCTCCAAATGATGTTGCTGGTGATTGGAGACGCCGATCGAGCGCACCAACTTCTCATCGTATAAACGCTGAATGGCACGATAAGTTTCCTCGTATGTATCCGGCATTGCCCAATGCGTTAAATACAAATCCAAATAATCGAGGCCCAGTCGCTTTAGTGATGCTTCAAAAGCGCGCAGCGTGTTATCGTATCCTTGGTCCGTATTCCAAACTTTCGATGTCACGAAAATGTCTTCGCGTTTTTTGTCAGTTGCACGAATGGCTTCGCCGACTTCGTGCTCGTTGTCATAAATGCTTGCAGTGTCGATTGCTGTGTAGCCAGCGTTAAGCGCTGTCAACATCGCTTCCACTGCAGCTTCTTTATCTGTCATTTTATAAACGCCTAGACCAAAGCGAGGCATTTCTACTCCATTATGTAAGGTTTTTGTTGAATTGATCGCCAATTCCATTTTCATCATCCTCTCTGTCTTCATTGTACAAATAATCCTCTGAAAATTCGACTTAAACGAATTTGAAAAAACACTTGCATTCTTTCATATAAACGAA